>DASZVM010000749.1:0-5927 GCA_035547295.1 Puia sp.
GTCAGCGACACCACCTCGTTCTTATTGGTGCTCCAGTTGACGATGGCGTTCCAGCGAAAATCCTTTGTCTGTATCAACGTGGCATTCAACGATAATTCAATACCCTTGTTCCGCATTTCGCCCGCATTGACCACCCGGCTGTTAAAGCCCGTCTCATTCGGCGTCGCAGCGCTGAGTATCTGGTTGGTAGAGGTCGTCTGATAAGCCGTTGCGCCCAGCTGTATCCTGTTCCTCAAAAAGGCGAGGTCTACCCCTACTTCCCGGGAAACCACCTGTTCCGGCTTGAGGTTGGGGTTCTTCAGGGTGGTGGGATAGATGAGGGACACGTTGTTCAGGAAGAGTCCTCCATAGGAATAAGTATTCACCAGCTGATAGATCCCCGCGCCATTACCAACCTTGGCCCAGGATGCCCGCAACTTTCCATAGCTCAGGATCCGTTTGTTGGGATGTAACTGGCTAAAGAGAAAGCTGCCACCCACGGAAGGATAAAAGAACGACCAGTTGCCTGGCGGCAGCGTGGAAGACCACTCATTCCTCCCCGTGATATCCAGGAAAAGGAAATCCCTGAACCCAAGGTTGGTCGACCCATAGACGGCCAGCTGACGGGAGTTCTGATTGGACTCGCCGGCCGTTTGCACACCATTTGAATTGGTGATGGCCGCTACCCCCGGCACCAGGATCGTGGAGATGCCGGCAGCCCTGTCGATGCCGTGGAAAGTGGTAAGGCTCGTACCCGCGACGGCATTGAGCGAAAAATCTTCACCCAGGCTCTTGTTAAAAAGGAAGAGACCTTCATAATACCAGTTCTGCTGGTTGTTCATATCGTTGGAATAGGAGCCGAACTGGTTGGCACCTGTCCTTCCACCTTTATTACGGAATGTATACTGGGTAAAGTTCAGCACATCCCCTGCTATCTGTCCGCGGAACTGTAACGACTTTGCCAGCCTTAAGGTAGCCGTCACGCCACCGATGTACCTGTTGCGGGTATCCTCGTTCCTGTTTTCATTAATGCTCCAGAATATATTCTCATAGCCGTCCTGTTGCGCACCGTACCGGAAGGCATTTCCATTGGCATCCTTATAAGGCAGCAAAGCATCCGGGTCCGTGCTCCGGGGCAAATAAAGATAGGCGGCCATGGGACTGGTGGCATCATTGGCCGGGTTCCGCGGCGTCCTGTTCTTCCAGTCCTGGGCAGTATACAGAAGCCTGAAATCGAGGGTGAGCACATTACCTACCTTCCGGGTGGCGTACAGGTTGAAATTATGCCGGAGGCCCTGGTTCTGCTTTTGCATGACATCATTGCTCCGGGTAAAAGTATAAGAAGCCCGGATAGAGCTGACCGCATCGGATTTTGCAACGGCTATGTTGGAGATATTGGTAAGACTGTTCTTATACAGGTCATTGATATTCCCCGGTTGCGGCGTATAGCCATGGGGCTGACCGCTGTAAGTATTGAAAGGCTGTCCCAGCATGGGCGCCCCCCAGGATTGGGTGCTGTTACCCATATTCACCGCACCCGTGCCGGGTACGATATTCGCACCATTGGTCACGAGGTTCATATTGCTGCCTTCCCCATAGACATTCTGATAGGCAGGGAATTCTGTGATCCTGTATACCATCATGTTCTGGTTCAGCGTAACCCCCAGGTTCTTGTCAGCGCCATATTTTGCCTTTTTGGTAGTGACCAGGATAGCGCCGTTAGCTGCTTTGGACCCATAAAGGGCGGCCGCGTTGGGACCTTTCAACACCTCTATGGACTCGATATCGTCCGGGTTCAGGTCCGCGGCGCCGTTGCCCACGTCAAGGTTACCTCCTGCTCCGCCCATCTCTCCGGAGTTGTTGGCGATAGGTACTCCATCGACAACCCACAAAGGCTGACTGTTACCCGTAATGGAATTGTCCCCCCGGAGGATCAGACGGCTGGAAGAGCCGGGCTGCCCCGTGGACGTCACCTGTATCCCCGCTACCTTACCCGCCAGTCCATTGATGATGTTGACATCCCTCGCTTCCGTCAATTTGTCCGGGTCCACGGTCTGGGAAGAGTAGGGTACGGCCTTGGCCTTCCTGGTAAGCCCCAGGGGTGAGACTACGATCGCATCTTCCAGGTTGGTACTGGATGGAGAAAGTGAAACATTGAGGTCCTGACCGGCTGTAACGGCGACCTCACGCATAGCATAACCCGCATAGCTGAATACCAGCACCGGCTTTGTCACGTTTTGCGGCACGTTCAACACAAAGCTGCCATCTTCTTTGGTAGTCGTACCCGTCCGTGAGCCTCTTAATACAACGCTTACGCCTTGCATCGGCTTGTTCTGTTGATCTGTAACCTTACCTTTCAGGGGAGTTGTCTGGCTGTAGGAGTAGCCACAAATGGTCAGGAGGACCATTAACCATGGCAAGTGTAATCTCATAAATCGCTAGTTTGATAAATGTTAACAATGCGCGCAATTGAACTTTGAAAAAATTTAGTTCAATTGCGCCAAAAATCTAATAACTGTCCTTCGGACAACGAACCCTTGGTTCGTTCTGAAAGAAAGATGGTCCAAAACTATCCGGGTCACCTTAATTGGACATTAATTAGACCTTAACACCTTTATTAACCTTTAAAAAACAGGCAAGATTTTGATAATCAATAAATAAGTTCTCCAAGCATATTGACCAGCAGTTTTCCCGCCACCGGGTCCGTAGTCCCTTTTTCCAGTAACAGGGTTGACAATAGTGTCGTGCCGCCAGCCTTATCGTGAACTTTGATGATCGTCCCGCCCTGGATGGTTTCCATTTTTTTCGCCCGTTGGGTCATGTCCCCGTTGAGATAGCCATGTATCCGGACGTGCTTTGCCAGCAGATCCACATGGTCATCCTGGCGTGGGATCTTCAAGGCCACCCGGCATACGGTGGGCACCTCTCTTTTGTCATTGTTGAAATACCGGAGGTCCAGCGGGTCCAATCCGTCGAATACGGGAGATTCCGGTATGTCCATATTGGCGATGTCTCCTTCCGTAGCTTTCAGTGCGCCCTTTATGTATTCCGGGAAAAGGATGGGTGACAGGCTGCCGTCCTGGTCCAGGAGCAGTATTTTAGCGCCCTTTGACATCAGTGCCCGTACATCGCTGACCTCGCTGGTGTCCAAAGCGTTCAATACATACACGTCGGCCGGGTTGTTTGCGGCTTCTTTTACCGAGGCGGCGTTGGTGTACCGGATGTGCAGCGAGTCGAATACAGGCCGGACATTTCCCTTGTCTACGAGGACGATGCGTTTGTTTGCCGGTGGTTTGCACCAGCCTGGCGCAGCAAGGAGTATTTTGTATTCGTTGAATGAGAGGGGGGTGTTGTTAGTTTTTAGGGTCAAGAGCAGTTTTGCATCGGTCCGGACGGTGGTTTGCGGTGGAGTGGTCCGGGGTATCAGGATGCCGGGAACTACCCATTGTCTGCCCCCGTGGGGTACGGCGGGTATGGCAACGGTACCCGAGGTCAGTGTCTTTCCTGCTTTGTCGACCAGGCTCCATTCCAGCTGTGATGCCGGCAGGGCGCTGCCGTCTTCCTGGTCATTGACAACACAGATCCTCACCGGCAGTTGTCTGCCCATATAAAAATGACGCCCCCATAGCTCTGCGCTCACCAGCACAGGCTGCAGGGCCCGCTTCATGGCATCGTACACCGGATAAGGCCGGATCCCTTCCGCATCATATACATTACGGAACCAGGTGGCCAGCGAAAAATGAAGGATGCCCGACGTGTGATCCCCTGTCCTGCGCAATGCCTCCGCCAGCTCCGAGGTGATAAAAGCATGCGATTCGAGAAAAACAGCCGGGTCGCTGTACTCATACGCCCAATTACCCACCAGCGCCTGCGCCGTCTGATGCACCTGCGTGTAAAACCGGGTGGCATGACCCGTCTCCGCATCCGGATAACCGGTGGACATCTCCTGGCTGATCAATGGACGGCCTTCTGTGCGGTTGTCTTGTTCGAAGGCGCCGTTGAAAAATTTAAATAAGGTATAGTCATACCAATTGGGGTACATATGGATATCGTCCATGTCCCCGTCGTCGATGCCATTCATGAACGCAGCGCCAAAGCGTTTGTCCTTCCCCTTACGTTTGTAGTTGGAGTCAAAAACCATGGGCCGGGTGGGATCAACGGCACGCATCTTCCGCACCACATCGGAAATAATGGTCATCTTTGTTTTGGCCCGCTGCAGGTCGGGATCGTTATCATAGAACTTCATTTCATTATTCACCGTCCAGAAAAGGATGGAAGGATGATTACGATATTTCTTCAACAGGGAAAGGAATTCGTCCGCCCAGATACTGACCAGGCTGCTGTCCGGCATGGATGTGGCAAGAAAGAGCCAGGGCCAGGTGCCTTCAAAGCTGATGCCGATGCCCTTTTTGTCAGCCTCATCGATCCACAACTCGTTATAAGGAGTAGTATGGGTCCGCGTCACCTCGATATTCCCCTCTTTCATGATATCATAAAACCTGTCGGCCAGCGCCTTATCGTTGGGCGCCAGCGCAAACGGCGTCTGGTTGCCGCCCCGCAGCCAATAGCGTCGCCCGTTCAGCCATAAATAGCCGTCCTTTGCTTCGAAGGTCCGGAAGCCCGAGCGGATCGAGATCTCATCTGCCAGCCGATGGCCGTCCTGTAAGCTAAACTTAAAATCGTAGAGGTTTGGGTGCTGTGGCGTCCATAGCAAGGGATGCAGGCCTTTCACTGAATAATGGAATACCTTTTCTTCTCCTGTGCGGATGAGGGAGCGGGAGAGATCGGTGCTGTTGTAGATCGTGTTGCCTGAGCTGTCTCTTATGGTTGTTCCTATCGAAAAGGTTTTGTCTTGTTTACCGGTGTTATGCACTGTGACCTCCATTTCCGCGCCTGTAAGGTGGGGCCGTATGAACACATCGGTAATCTTCAGCGGGTCAGTGATCACCAGGCTTACGGGCTGCCAGATGCCTGCCGGATCGCCGTTATAAAACCCATGCGGCAGGTCTTTCAGCATCTTATTGGTCACTTCCACACTGACCGCCACATCCACTACCTTGCCCGCATCCCTGATATTTTTTACAAAATCCCGGACTACCTTCACCGCCACCAGGTTCTTCCCCGGCCTGAACAGCCTGCTCCCGTCTACCCTGAATTCCCCGAACATACCTGTATGGCTGCCCGCTTTGACGCCATTGATCCAGACCTCTGCCACTTTGGATACGGCATCGAATATCAGCTCCATGTCTTTCCCCTGTACTTCCCGGGGCAGCTCCACCCATTGCCGGTACCAGGCGGCAGCCGTCTTTTTATAGTCAAACGTGTACGCTTCGCACCGCTGCGTCCCTTGTCTGAAATAGGCATCCGAAGCCCCCTTGGCATGAGGGCCAAATGTCTCACCATGCAGCCAGATACGGATAGGGTTCCAGAAGTCAGGTACATGCATACAGTGCCAGTCATTGTCTTTTCCATCCGGCGAGGGGGCCATGTTGGCGTCTGTGGTCTCATATGTGGGTTTGAAGAGCCAGCTGCCATTCAACGATATGGTGGTCCTTACGTCCTGTAATGCGGATACGATGATGGGACGATAGGCTTTGCGTTCAGTCCTGCGTTTACGTTCCTTGTCTATGGAAGCAGGCTTGTATTCTGTGGCAGCTGCTGTGTCCAGTGAATGTTGGTTTAAAGGAATTATTTTCAGGTCCTCATATTCCGTGCTGATCCATCCCCCGCCCAGCGTGACCTTCCCTGAAGGGGCCAGCCGGCTGTTCCTGTCGGTGATATCGATCCTTGGCAGCTGTTCATCATTGAGGAACACCCGTATACGGCTGCCGCACACCTGTATGCGCAACGTATACCAGACACCAAGCTCAGGATGAAAATCCAGATCACGCAGAGCAAGGAACTCATCCGTACCCATATAACCCAGCCGGCTGAGATAAAGGTTATTC
>DASZVM010000750.1:0-4156 GCA_035547295.1 Puia sp.
GGAAAAATTCCCTTCTCCGGATATGGAGAATCCTGGTATACTTGCGGAGGATTGATGGCCATCGATCATGTACGCGTTTATTCAGGAGTCTCCGCCGGCGGGGTTTCGCCGGATATCTTCTTTACCCGGTGGATCACCCACTTCTGCGCACCCGGATTTGCCTTCTTTACAGGAACCGGCGCTTTTCTTCATGGCCAAAAGACCGGGGATAAAGGCAGGCTGGCGGGCTACCTGCTGACAAGAGGCCTGCTGCTGGTGCTGCTGGAGCTAACGTTCATCCGGTGGCGCCGGACCTTTAATTTCGAATATGGAAAGTTCCTGCTGGCAGGTGTTATCTGGATGCTGGGATGGTGCATGGTCCTGATGGCCGCCCTCGTCCGGCTGCGTCCCATGGTGGTAGGCGGGATCGGTTTGTTCATCATTTTTGGCCAGCAGTTGTTCCATATCATCCCTCAAGCCCTGGGTCTGCATGGGACAGCCGGCCGCTGGTGGGAATTCATTTATCCATATGCGGAGCAGGATCCTCCTTTTGGAATGGCCATCCTCTATGTCCTGGTACCGTGGGTCGGTGTGATGGCCGCGGGTTATGGCTTTGGCGCTATCTTGCAAATGTATCCTGTAAAAAAACATAAGATCTGCCGGTGGATAGGTCTTTCTTCCATCCTTATCTTTCTCATCGCGGGCACCGTCATACTTTTAAGGCAGCCTGCACAGCCGGATGCCCCGCCTTTTATCATCAGATTGCTCAGACAAAATAAATATCCCGCTTCCCCCCTTTTTCTGCTGATGACCCTGGGACCGCTTATCGCCCTGGTGCCATATGCCGAAAAAGCAAAGGGATGGCTTGCACAGGTGCTTGTGACTTTTGGAAGAGTGCCGCTTTTCTATTATTTATTGCATATCCCCCTTATCCATCTGAGCGCGTTGTTGGTTATGCTTGTCCGGGAAGGAAAAATATTCCCCGCCTGGTACGCAAGCGCTCCCTTTACTTCCCTGCCCGAAGGACATCAATGGGGACTGGGCCTGCTCTACCTCGTATTTATTCTCGATGTGATCTTCCTTTATTTTCTATGCCGGTGGTACGCACGGTATAAATTCACCCATCCCGGACAGAAATGGTTAAAATATATCTGACCGTTAGCAGGGTCACCTTTCCTTTATCAGGGACATAAAATTACCGGCAGGATCCCTGAACCAGGCGATCGCCGCAGGCCCCATGCCATTGCTGCCGTGGGCAATACCCTTCTTGTCCGTTGCCAGCTCCCCATCGTAATGTTCGAACTTTACACCCGCGGCCGTAAGCTCATCCACCGCGACTTCCACATCCTTTACCTGAAAGTTCAGGACTGTATATGTGGCCGGGGTATGGTCCGGTTTGGGATAAACAAAGACCCGCTGTCCTCCTGGCAGGTTCAGATCAAGGCCTTCAGGCTGATCTTTTACATCGAGACCAAGTGTCTTCCGGTAGAAATCCCTGGCTTTTCCCAGATCATTTACGGAAAATGTGCTGAATGTTTTTTCAAAGCTGAACATTTGTGCAGGTTTAAGTATTATTTAATAGCTTTCTTACAGGAGTATCTCAGCAAATTTCTTACCATGCCCGCCCAAGCAAAGGGGGTGGACAGGACAGTGTGCTGAAGGAAGCGAGGAGATTTGGAAAATAAAGGCTCACGCCTCATAAACAAATATCGTAGACACATTGTCGTCCGGCATAAAATAAGCCCTGATCCTTCCATCAGGCATCAGCTCGAAAAAGCTGGGGTTCTGTGTCATCACGGCCCCCGTAGCCGGCGACCAAAGCTGGACAGGTACCTGGTGTACGGCACAGGCCTTTTCCAGATCGACGATCTCCAGCCCTCCCAAAGGGAGCGGCTGACCACCCGGCCGCCGGTACACCGAAAGCCCTGTATACAGCATTTCATGTCCACCCAGGCACTGGTTATCCTGGTAGTCTATATAAAAAGAAGGATTCGGCACAGCTGAATCGGCGGGTGTTCCGCCAGGCATACGGACATTGCCCTGCTGATCGAGGGACCATTTATAAAATCGCCTGGAGCCCCAGCTGATGCCATGCAAGGTATTCGTCTCCGTATCCCGTGCAATACCCCCGACGTGATCCTCCCATCGGAAAACTTCCTGTAAGGTCTTTTGCCCCGGGTTGAATTTGTAGATGATCGATCGGCTGTCAGGACGGTATTCCGCAGCCGCGATCCAGATATGGCTGCCATCGAAATCGATACCGCCGGGATGAAAGATGCTGCCCTCTCCAATGGCAATGTCGGCCAAAAGATCTCCCCCGCTGCCGATGCCGAACAAATGCCCTTTACCATTGTTACGGTCCGGCAAACCATCTTCGCCAACCCCGATCTCCACGGAAGATACCCAAAACTCATCCCCTATCCTCACCATCCCCTGGCAATGAAAAGTTTTAAATCGCACTTTGATCTCCGTTAGCAGGCCCCACATCGTATCGCGGGTAAAGGTTTTTAGCCGCCGGCTTAAAGGGCTTTCTGTTTTCCGCGGGGGCATTATCTGCTGCGCTTGCGCTGTGATCATGGGTGGCAGGCAAAAGGCGCCGGCCGGAAGGAGGGCTTGTTTAAGAAATGCTCTTCTGTCTGTCATCCATTCGATGTTTAAATATTTTCCCCGTCTACCCATACGGCCGGCTGGTCGACTCATCCATCTCGCCACCGGCCCGGTAGCCGAATTTTGCTATATGTATAGGACAAGAACGATAAATAAAATGCGCCGGTTGCTACATGTCCTTCTATTCCTGCCGGCCATCATCGGCATTGTCATGGCCCTCCGCAGGACCCTTGTCCTGGCCGGGGTCATCGGTTCATTCAACCCGCCGGGAATAAAAGGGCCCCTTCCTTTTGATGCTGAATTCGGCAGACATCCCCTCCTTACACTGATACATATTCTGCCGGGGGCCCTGTTCATGATATCAGGCCCGTTGCAATTCATGCCAGGTATCAGGGCCCGGCATCCGCGCTTTCACAAGCTAAGCGGAAGGGTCTATATCGCTTCCGCCTATATCGTGGGCATTTCAGCCCTCATCATGTCATTTGTCCTGTCCCCCATCGGGGGTATCAACCAGGCTACCGCAACGATATTGTTTGCCATCCTGTTCCTCGTGTCCCTCAGCAAGGCCTGGTGGCATATCTTGGATCGCCGGATAGCCCTCCACCGGGAATGGATGATCAGGGCTTTTTCCATCGGGCTGGCCATCGGCACCATCCGCCCGATAGTGGTCCTCTTCTTTGCTTTTTCCTCTCAGCCGCCACAGGTGTTCTTTGGGACAGCCTTTTGGATCGGGTTCACCCTGCACACGCTGGCGGCGGAAATATGGATCGGCTACACACGTGTCAGCCCTTCTTCTTTTTCACAGGCGTTGTGATCTTCTTCCCGGGTGTAGCAGGCAGCTCCTGCGAAAGAACGGCCTTGGGATGCTCACTGATATAGGTTGCGCCATGTTTCAGTTTTCCCTTCCCGTTCTTCTTTGTCCAGAATTGCATCGGGAGCAGGATGCTATGACTACCCTGGTAGTAACAGACATCAAACCTTATATCAGACCCCCTGCCGAATTTATCGCCGCCGACAAGCCCCAGGGGGGTGCCCGCCTCCACCTGTTGCCCCGGATGGACAAACGCCCCGTCCTTCTTAAAAACCCCATATTGGCCAAATGTACAATCGCCATGAACGATCTCGACGGAATTCCAGTTATCCGTCGCTGCAGTACCGGCGTCATTCTCTGCGCTGCCGGTATGCACTGCCGTTACAATACCTCTCCGGGCCGCAAAGATCGTATCGCCCGGTTGCATCTTACAACGCACGACAAATCCGCTGTCCTGTCCGTCCACACCGGGCGTCTTGCTCATCTCGAACACCTGTGTCTCTTTTCCCGGGCTGACAGGCAACACATAGGTAAACTCAGGGTGAAGGGAAGGTTGCAGACACCCTTTCTGATAGCTGGTGGTATACTTTATCTGCAGGTCGCCCGCGCCATCCTGCGAGACAGTGAACAGCCGGTTCGTACCAGGCTTCACCTCCGCAACATAAGGCAATTCATGATCTGCCCTGGCATTTTGAAAAGTAGTAAAGTTGACCGTCAGCACATAGGTGCAAAAAGCCCTGTTATTACAGGTAAAGGCCA
>DASZVM010000751.1:0-4518 GCA_035547295.1 Puia sp.
GATCACCAGCAGGGAAAGACCGACAAACGTCCATACCCAGTTCTTCCACCGGTGTACGGACTGAGGGATCGTATATTCACTGATCTCCCGCTTAATAAAGAGGATGATCCAGCAAAATAGAAAGGCATTGATGACCAGGTCGCCCAAAGAGCTGAGGATCATGGATGAGCCATAAATGGTGGGATCGAAAAGCTCGAATTGCCGCAGGTTCAGCATGCCCGGATAGGCATAGGTAATAATGCGCAGCAGCAGGATCACCACAATAAGAAATCCGATACCCCAGACAGCGCCCCATCTCTCCCGGATGGTATGGGCCACATTGTGTATCAGCACCAGCATCAGCAGCACTCCCAGCAGGATCACCAGCGGTATGCTCCAGTTATGAGCGGGAGCATGATAGCCCGGCTTCTTGGCCAGGTAGAACAGGATGGCCCCCTTTCCCAGTGACGTATGCACGGGGAACTCTGTGGGTGCAGCTGAAATGGCCACCCGCACTTCCGCCGCGCCAACCTCCGCAAATTCCGGCTGCAGATTGCCTACGGCAATAAAATACTGCCAGCGGATAGGGATGAGGGCCACCGCCACCATTACCGTATCACCCAGCCGTACCGTTTTTCTGATCGCGTTATACCTGCCGTTCTCCAACTGCGTGAAAGCATACCCGTCCGTCATGTTCAACAGCTGGGTGGTAGGAAGGGCCCGCTGGTCATTCCAGAATTTCAGGTTCCCCGGCGCGCCGGTGGAATCCGTGGCATAGAGGAATATGCCGTATTTTTTGTCTACAAGATTGTCAAGCTCCTGCTCCGTATACTGCCTGTCCGCAAGCCGCCTTAGAAGAGCCGTATCCCTGGTCAGCTGCTCGAAATCCTGCTCCCGCTCCCGCAGGGAAGATTGTATCGAGTTACGGAGATGGCTCACCGAGGCATCGCTTTCGAAATACAGGTTGAGAAAATACCCGCATAAGAACAATCCTACAGCCTCCAGCAACAGCCACCTGTTCTTACGGTAGATATCAATAAAAAAAGACTTCAATCCGTGGTATTTTGCTTTTTAATAGAATTCCAGATCCCATCCATCTCTTCAAGGGACATGTCAGCCAGCTGCTTGCCCTGCGCCAGCGCTTCCTGTTCCATTCGGGTAAACCTGGATATGAATTTCCGGTTGGTCAGCTCGAGGGAATTCTCCGCATCTATCTGCAAAAACCGTGCGTAATTGATAAGCGAGAATACCAGGTCCCCGTACTCCTCCTGGATCCTGGCCTTGTCTTTGGAGGCCACCGCCTCCTGCAACTCCTCCATTTCCTCCTTTACCTTGTCCCATACCTGGGAAGTCTCATCCCATTCAAACCCTACCTGCGCCGCCTTTTCCTGCAGACGTATCGCTTTCACAGTGGCCGGCAGGGATAGCGGGACCCCGCCAAGCACCGACTTCTTGCCTTCCTTTAGCTTCAGCTTCTCCCAGTTCTTCTTCACATCCTCCTCATCCTTCACTGCTACCAGCCCCTTCTCGCCTGCAACATCCCCATAGATATGCGGGTGACGGGCTATCAGCTTCCCGCAAATGCCTTCGATGACCTCTTCCAGGGTAAACTTCCCCTGCTCTTTCCCGATGCGGGCATAAAAAACGATGTGTAAGAGCAGATCGCCCAATTCCTCCCGGATCCCCTTCCAATCCCCCGAGGTTATGGCATCCGCCAGCTCATACGTCTCCTCGATGGTAAGAGGACGCAGGGTTTCCACCGTCTGCTTCCTGTCCCACGGGCATTTTTCCCTCAATTCATCCATAATAGTCACCAGCCGCTGAAAATTGCCGTTTTGCTCGCTCATAAAAGAAATTTTAGACTATAGAGAGACCACAGAGATCAATATAAATAGTGCCAGTAAGAAAATGTTTACAAAAAAGGCTATTAAACAGGTGATAAAGTATTTTACAAAGGTCTTTAGCCGTCCCTGGCGATAAAACCCCCGCATCGCTTTGTAAAGATAGATAAAGATATAGACCCAGATAGCGAACATGATCACATAGCAGACGGCCTGTATCCACGTCACACCCACCGCACCCGCGATCTTCTGCATCAGGATATACAGCAGGAGAAGCAAAAAGGTGGCGCAATAGACATGAATGGTAAAGATGCCGTGATCCACATAATAATACTGCTTATGCCGGAAATAAAGGATGTTCAGCACCAGGGCAAAAATGGGTAGCGTAACAAAAAGGATCTTCGGAAAGGAATGCATGATATTCTCGGTCAGATGCTCCTTAAAAGCCCGTTTGTCCTCGCGATACTCCATCTGCAGATGTATCAGCTTGCGCACGGTCGCGCGTTTCAGCCAGCCGTCCCGTATGTCTTCCGGAAGCTTTGCCTGGGCGGAGTCATAATCTTCCACAGTCCTGTAATGGCCCTGGTTGAACCCAAAAAAGCTGGGCCCGTCATCCTGGTCTTCTTTTGCAGCCTTTACTTTCTTGCTGATCCGCTCTCTCGCCGCCTGGGTCAGATCAGGACGCAGGAGACTGTCGTTCAGATCCTGCAGGATAGCCTCATCCATCTCTTCATCATCCAGCTTCCGGTTCGTGCTGTCCCCATACATATGCCTGATAGCCGCCATTTTTATATTCGCTCTTCTGATGCCCTGCTCTATATCCTCCTTATCGTCCTTGTCAGCCTTGGCCAGCCTTCCCTCCAGCTTCACTTTCCGCAGCTCCAGCTCCGCCAGCCCTTCCTTGTCCGCCCGCTCGGTGACGATCTCCCTGGTCCCCCTCAGGGAAAAAAGCACGATAAAAAAGATGGCCGACGTAAACACATACATCCTGATCGGGTTCAGATAGGAGGCCCTCCGGCCCGCCATATACTCCTTCGATAAAAAACCCGGCTTCCGGATCAGGTAACGGACACTGGCAAAGAATTTACCGTCAAAATGGGTAATGTCGTTAAAAAAGTGCTGTATAAGATGCCACACTGTCTCTTTTGGCTCCAGGTTCTCCTGTCCGCATACATGACAATACCGACCATACAGGTCGGCATTACAATTAAGACATATCTTTTCTTTTCTTTCCTTTAAATGCGACACCGGGGGGTATTTTGGATAAAAATAAGGAACTTAGGTACTTCCCATGTATTAAAACAAGGTTTTTTTCGTTACTTGCTCTAACATGGTACCTTTATTCCGATCATTAGGCCTCTCGCTGTTGCTCTTCATGCTCACCCGGATCTGTAGTGCCCAATACTACTATAAGGATTTGATCGTCACGGCACAAACAGCCGGCACATGGCAGCTCTACAAGACCAATAAGGTAAAAGCCGTTAGCCTCACCAGCTTCGAGGCGAATGGTCAGCCCTCGGAAGGGTTCCAGGGACAACAGGACATGGAAGACCTTTCCCGGATCACTACCCACACCCGTACGTCAGGTACACCCGAATCCTGGATCTTCGCCTATTATTCACCGGGCGGCTGGCCTACCCGGATCGTGGATACCAGCGACACCTATCGCAGCGTTTCAGCGTACCGTTATGACGCCGGAGGGCGGCTCACCGCCATCACCAATACCTCCACCGAGACGGACAATCATTTCAGCGAAGTGGAAAGCCATCTCTGGCAATATGACGACAAAGGCAGACCCACCGGCATGCTGAAGATAAAAGGCACCGGCGACACCACCTTCATCCGGCTCGTAAAGGACGAAAAAGGTAATATCGTGGAAGAGCATGCCACACGCAACCATAACGATCTGCCTACCGTATACTACTATTATGATACAGCGGGCCATCTTACAGACATCGTCCGGTATAGCCTGAAGGCCCGCCGGCTCCTGCCCGATTATCTCTTCGAATACGAAGGCGATAAAATGACCTCCATGCTGGTGGTTCAGACAGGAAGCTCCGACTATCAGAAATGGTATTACCAGTACGACGACCACGGATTAAAAACAAAAGAGACCTGCTATAACAAGCAAAAGCAATTGATGGGACGGATCGAATACACTTACAAATACTAGCAGCATGCGCAAACTACCATTCTATCTCCTGTTCGCCCTGGCACCCTTCGCCGCCCTCAGGACAAAGGCGCAGGACCTGGATTACCCCGATTACCGCAGCAAAAAAGATAATTTCTCCAAGATCCGCGAGACAGACATCCGCAATGACGTAGCCAGCTTTGCGCTCGCGGCAGTGGATGAAAGCATCGGTAAAGCCCAGCTTGCATCCGTACCCGTCAAGGAGGTTGGCAATAATTTCATGTCATTCGATGACGGCAACATACAGGTCATCATTCGCACGGGCGTATTCTTCGCCTCCAAGCACAAGATGATGTACGTGGATAAACACCTGGTACGCATCGACAACCATCCGTACTACGGCGGGACCTATGGCATAGCGCCGCAGACCACCATCGCATCCATTACCGTGGTCGTGGGGAAGGACTCAGTGACCATTCCTCCTGCTGCATATAATGACCTCTTCGATCCCCAGTTCAGCTTCAATCAGTCGGGCTCGACACGCAGCCGTAACGGTGTCTTCCTCTC
>DASZVM010000752.1:0-6610 GCA_035547295.1 Puia sp.
CTTTCATGAACTCTTCATTGGAGATCCGCCAGCCCACGGAAGCCGCGGGAAAGGTCGCATATTGATTATTGATCCCTAATTGCGAAGCGCCGTCCCTTCTGACAGTGGCTGTCAAAAGATATCTGGAGTCATAATTATACATCACCCTGGCAAACTGCGAATATTTTGCCCACCTGTCATAACCGCCATTGTTCTGCGTCGTGGGTCTGCTTCCTGCGCTGGATATGGAATAGATGCCGGCGATAGGGAAGCCGCTGCCGCCGTTCTCCGAGAATTGGGTTGAATATTTCTGGGCGGTAATGCCTGCAATGACATCTACATGATGCTTGTTGAACGATTTGTTGTATTCAAGGATATTGTCCCACAGCCACGTAAAGTTTTGAAAGGTCTTGTAATCGGCTGTCCCACCGACGGCAGCGGCGCCGGAAGTAACCCTCGGGTCCTGGATAATGTTCTCAAAATTATCCGAAATATTCCCTGAGATCCGGGAGGTGTAGGATATGCCGAAGGGCAGCTTGAGGATGATATGTCCTTCCGCATTTATGATATTATAGGTTGTAATATCGGAGGTGCCATACAGTTGCGCCAATGGGTTGGGTATCGCCTGTCCATTGCTGTTGTCAACCGCATAAAAGCCGGTGGTGGGATCTTTTTCCGCTACGTAAGGTGAAAAAGCGATCGCTGCCCCGGTTACACTACCGGAACCGCCCCCGCCATGCCCTGTGGTACCTTGCGTCCCGGCCGGCATATTATGGGTTATTTGTCTGACGTAGTCCGCTCTGCCGCCGATGGTCAGCCATTTGTTCAAACTCTGTTCGGCAGTGAGGCCTGCAAAATATTTCTTTGACCCGATGGTAGGCATGATACCGTCCTGGTTTAAATAACCGACGCTAAGCGCATAATTCCCACCCTGACCGCCTCCGGAAACCCTCACGCTTGCTTTGGTGATCGGAGCGGTCCTGAACAGCCTGTCTTGCCAGTTATTATTGATGTTTTGCCAGTTGGCAGGCAGCCTGATGCCTGCCGTATCGCTGGCGTGACCGGCATTGACGTATTCATCGATCTGCAGGTCATGCAGCTGCGTACCGCTGAGCACCGAAAGCTTTTTGGTAACAGACTGAAAGCTTTGAGAGAAGTCGACATCTATTTTTGGCGCGCTGCTTACGCCTTTTTTTGTAGTTATCTGAACTACGCCGTTGGCAGACCCTGCCACACCATAGATGCCTGTCGCGGACGCATCTTTTAAAATAGTTATACTGGCGATATTGTTTACATCCAATGTTGCGATATTATATCCGACGATACCATCCACTACATATACCGGGTTGGCATTGCCGCTTAAAGAGGTAAAACCCCGGACAAGTACCTGAAAATCCTGGCCCGGCGCGCCATTGAACTGCTGTACCTGGACGCCGGCAGCCTTGCCGGCCAACGCCTGCATGATATTTACTACAGGCCGCTGTCTTGTGTCGTTGATGTTGACGGCGGAAATAGATGACGTCACATCTTTTACCTTTTGCGTACCGTAGCCGATTACCACGACGTCATTCAACCCAGTGGATCTTGAAGCAAGGTTGATCGACAGCGCTGTTGTCTCCTTTTCAATCCTGATCTCCTTTTCTTCATATCCTACGATAGAAAATACTAAGGTGGCGCCCTTGTTGACCCTGATAGTGAATGCTCCATTTGCATCCGTAGTGGTGCCGCCGGTCGCACCCTTTATGCTTACCGACACACTGGCCAGCGGTGCGCTGCTATCGGATAAGACCTTACCGCTTACAGTTATTTTTTCCTGTGCAAATGTAAAATTGAATGTGCTTAAAAGGAGAAAGCAAAGAAAAAAGAGCCTCTTCCTTTGCAGCAAAAATGCAAAGCGCTTTTTTGACATGGCAGCTATATTGGTTAAAAAAATGTTTATAGCACCTCATTATTGCGAGATGCTATAACTTGAGTGGCGGGAGAAAGAATTACCCTTAGTTTGTTTGGAAAAATTTTTTTGAGCCTGTAAGCGATATCAATAGCCGGGGTTTTGCGAAAGGTTTGGGTTATTATCCCTATCAGCCTGCGGGATGGGATATAGCAGCCGGTTCGCCGTCACCTGGTAACCCAGGCTAACCCCATGCCCGTCCACCTGGCTATTCATCAGGTTGATCGTGTATTGCGCGCCATAACGCAGCAGATCATACCAGCGTTCACCTTCAAAGGCCAGCTCCAGCCGTCGCTCGTTCAGGATGGCCAGCGCCACATCCGACTGCGAGCTCACCGTGACCGGCGCCAGCTTGACCCGGGCGCGGATAGCATTTACCAAAGGGATAGCATCGCCCGTCTGTCCCAGCGCATTGAGCGCCTCCGCCTTTAACAGGATGATATCCGCCAAACGCAGCAGCACGAGGTTATCGCCGCTGCCGCCGCTCCAGCCGCCTGTAAAATTCCTGCCGATCTTCCACACATAAGGTATCGTATCCGTAGCTCCATAATGCGCGGGGCTCGGAACAGGGTTGGCCGTACCCGGCCCGTTATATTCCCACTTGATCGAGGAGGCATAGCGGATGGAATCCCCTGCCTTCCTGAATGCTTTTACAAGGTCCTGGGTGGGAGGCGCAAACTTCGTCCAGTATTGGGTCAGCGGGGAGGGGGGCAGCATCAACCCCTCGGCGTATCCATGAGTGATCGTACCCGCGGTATGCTGCAGCTCGAAGATGGATTCGGCGCTGTTCTTATGCTGACTGTCGAACAGCCAGTCGAAATTGGGAAGCAACGAATAACCTGCCGTACCCGTACCTCCATACGCTGACGGCAACACCTTATTGCAATAGTCGAGACAATCCTGGTAGTCGCCCATTTGTGCATACACCTTGGCCAGCACCGCTTCGGCGGCGCCCTGTGTGGCACGGCTATGACTGGACGTCTGGTCGGCATATGAGACGGGCAGCGAAGCCTCGGCATCCTTCAGGTCCGCGATGATCCGGGTATACACACTGTCCACCGGGCTCCGGGCCTTCAATGTATGCTGATCGTCGATGATCGTATGCAGCTGCAAGACAACCGCTCCATAATTCCGCACCAAGTGCGAATAATGATAAGCCCTTAGAAATTTTGCCTCGCCGAGGATCTGAGTCTTCCGCAGGCCGGTCAGCAACGGATCTGTGATATCCGGCACGTTATCCAGGACACTATTGCACGCCCCGATCTCCATATATAGCTCATACCAATCTTCGGATATGGGCTGATTGTCCGTTGCCACGGAAGTGAAATTATCGATACCGTCGATATCCGGAGCGCTCCCGCCCGAATAACAGTTGTCCGCGCGGACATCTCCATCTATGAGATAGTTCCAGTTATAATACCAATAAGTGCTGTTGGCCATCAACGAATAAGCCCCTACTATCGCCGCTTCCGCATCGGAAGCGTTCCTGAAATTCCCGGAGGAGACGGCGTTCTGCGGCGTCTGGTCCAAAAAGCTCTTTTTACAGCCGCCGGCGCCGGCAAGCATCAAAACAGCCGCGACCAAAGAGATATATCTAATCATAACGAAACATTAAGACCAAAAGTTATCGATCTTGCCTGGGGATAGGTGCCATGGTCAAAGCCTTGCTGCGTGGCCAGGTTGGCGGTCGTGCTGGCGCTCACGACGTTCGAGGTCGTGGCCACGTTCAGCTCGGGAGAATAGCCCTTGTACCCGGTGATAATAAACATGTTCTGCAATGTCACATAAAGTCGAAGCCCGCTGAGTCCCCTATCGTTCACCCATTTCTTATTCAGATTGTAAGCCAGGGTCATTTGTCTGAACCGCAGGAAGGACCCATTCTCTACCCAACGGGAAGAAATGCTGTAATTGGGCACCGAATTGGCCGGCGAGCTGCTGCCATACATGGCTTTGGGGATATCGGTGACATCACCTGGTTTTTTCCATCGACGCAGCACGCTGGTGGTCTGGTTTATCATGTCCGTCATATCCTCCGACTCCATCCGCGTGGCGTCAAAGATCCTGTTGCCGCTCACCCCGTCGACCAGGAAGCTAAGGTCGAAGCCATGATAGCTGAATAGGCTGGAAAAACCAAACGTAAACTTCGGAAGGGCGCTGCCGATAAAGGTCCGGTCATTGTCCGGGTCTATCCTTCCATCCTTATTGAGATCCCTGAAGTTGATATTCCCTGTCTGCGGATTGACGCCGTCGTCGATATATCCCCAAAAGGAACCCAGCGGCAGCCCGCTTTTTACGATACCCGCATTACCCCCGATGTCCTGGATATAACCCGTCAGAACAGGTGAGGTGCCCGCCGGCAGGCTCACGATATTCGTATTGAACGACATATTCAGGCTGCTGGTCCAGTTGAAACCCTTCCCTTTGAGAACATCGGCGGAAAGCAGGAATTCGAAACCCTTGTTCTGTACGTAGCCCGGCATATTCTCCTCTTTCGTGCTTACCCCGGTGGACTGAGGCTGTGGCACGTTGAGGATAAGGTTATGCGTCCGTTTGATATAATAGTCCGCGGACAGGCTTACGCGGTTATTCAGCACGGCGATATCCATGCCCATATTGAATTGCTTGGTCTCTTCCCATAGCAGTCCGGGGTTGCCCGCCTGGCCGTTCGGCACGGTCCCCGTGACAGGCGTAGTGCCGTTAAAAGCATAGTTGTTCCCGCCATTGAGCTGGCTGAACGAAGGATACAGGTCCGCGGGAAGATTGCCCGTGGCGCCCCACCCTGTCCTTAATTTCAGATCGCTGAGCCACTGCAGGTCTTCCAGGAAATTTTCCCGCGACACCCGCCATCCTGCCGAGAATGCGGGGAAATTCGCCCATTGATCCCGGATACCCAGCCTGGAAGAGCCGTCCCTTCTGAGAGAAGCGCTCAGCAGGTATCTATCGTCGTAAGCATAGCTCAGCCGGCCGAAAAACGACTCGAGGGTCCAGGCATCCGCAAAGGTCTGATTAAGCGTGTAAGAGGAGGCGGCGCTCAGCACCCGCACGGAATAGCTGGGAAACCCGTATCCGCTCTGGGCGGAAGAGTGGTCCTGCTGTTTCGAGGCGCTGGTACCGACAATGACATTGATCGCATGCCTGTCGATCCTCTTGTCGAAGGTCAGCGTGTTATCCCATATATACCGGAAAGCCTCGGACGTATAATAGCTGGCTATCCCGCCCAGCTGTTTGGCGACTTCCGAGAGCCGCGGGTCCTGGTAAACGGTCTGATAGCCGTTCTCCAATGTAATGCCAAGCTGGCTCCGGAAGCTGAGATCCAATGGCAGCTTTACCTGGACATAGCCCGTACCGAGCAGGTTATTGCCGATGGTATAGTTGTCGATCCCGTAGATATCTCCCATGGGATTGGGTAATGCCTGCGAAAAGGCGCTGAACCCATATGTCCCGTCCCCGTTGGTATTGTAGATAGCGCTAAACGGGGGCGTGTTCAACGCGCTAAGGACAAAACCATTGTATTGCGCCCGCTGGTTATCATACACATCGTGATAGCCCGTTCTGTTATAGGAGACATGCGTACCCACGGTTAACCAGGGGGTCATCTGCCGCTCGATATCAAGAACGGTGGAATAGCGTTTGTAATTCGAGGTGACCGCGATACCGTTCTGGTCGGTGTATCCCATTCCGAAATAAACCGTGCCTTTGTCCCCGCCACCTGAAAACCCGGCATTGATGCCCGTCATCGGCGCCTTGCGATATACCAGGTCCTGCCAGTTGTTGTTGTTGGCGTTTACCAGCGAATCGGGGATGGAAAAACCCGTATTGCCGGAATTGACCTGCTCTTCCGTTAATAACGCGGCCAGTTGCCGGCTGTCCAGCAGCTTGATCTTTTTTGTAATTTCCTGCAGACCCGTATAGGCGTTCACCACTACCCTGGCTTTACCTTTGATGCCTTTCTTTGTCGTGATCAACACGACACCGTTGGTGGAACCGGCGGCCCCATAGATACCTGCGGCGGAAGCGTCTTTTAAAATGCTTATCGAAGCGATCGTGTTCGGGTCGAGCATATGCGTATCGTAAGAGACGACCCCATCGATGACATACAGCGGCTGTGTATTTCCCGTCAACGAAGCGATGCCTCTCACAAATACCGTGAAGTCTGCGCCCGGCTTACCGGACGGCAGAAGGACCTGTACGCCCGGGGCCTTGCCGGCGATGACCTCTGCCGCGCTGACCACCGGGCGTACGCTTACATCCGACACGGAAACGGTGGAAATGGCGGAGATGATGTCCTTCCTCCGTTGGGAACCGTACCCGATCAAAACGATATCGTTCAGGGATGTGTTGGTCAGGTGCAAGGTCACATTGATATCCGTACGACCGTCGACGGGCACGTCGATCCCTTCATAACCCACAAAACTAAAATGCAATATCGCATGATCGTGAACATTGATCATGAACTCCCCGTTTGCATCGGTGATCACTCCTTTTCTGCTGCCCGCAAGGATCACCGACACACCGGCCATGGGCTTACCGCTGCTGTCCCTTACGCGGCCATGGACATCCGTACCAGCGGGTGGCGGCATATTGTCCTGTTTACGTTGCACGACCACCGTTCGCTCAACGATGGACCAGGTCAGCGGCTGATTTTTGAAAACCTGTTCCAATGCTGCATCCAGCGAAACGTTT
>DASZVM010000753.1:0-1761 GCA_035547295.1 Puia sp.
AAAGCCCTGGAAGGACCGGTGGCCCCGCCATCCTGGAGAGGCGCACTGCCTTTTACCTATCATGTGGGGCCGGGGCAAATCCACGGTACATCTCAAGCTGGCCTTTAACTGGGATATCAAACCCATCAATGACGTCATCGCCAGGGTACGGGGCACACAATGGCCGGACGAGTGGGTGATCCGCGGCAACCACCACGACGGCTGGGTCAACGGCGGAGGCGATCCGCTCAGCGGCATGTCCGCCATGCTGGAAGAAGCGCGTGGTATCAGCGAGCTGGTAAAAACGGGATGGAGACCTAAACGTACCCTTGTCTATTGCGCCTGGGACGGAGAAGAACCAGGCCTGCTGGGCTCCACGGAATGGGTGGAATACCATGCAGACGAGCTCCGGCAAAAGGCGGTGGTATATATCAACTCCGACGGCAACGGCAGGGGCTTCTTTGGCGCGGAAGGATCACATGCCCTGGAACCTTTTATGAACGAGGTGGCCAGGGACGTCACAGATCCTGAGACGGGCATCAGCATCGGCGAGCGTCTGCATTCCCGCGAGCTGGTGAACGCTGCCGGCAGCAACCGCCTCAAAAAGGATCTCTTTTCCAAAAAGACCTTTACCATCGGCGCCCTGGGCTCCGGCAGCGACTACTCTCCCTTCCTGCAGCATGCGGGCATCCCCAGCTTCAACCTGGGCTTTGGCGGGGAAGACCCGGGAGGAGAGTACCATTCCATCTATGACTCCTATGACGACTACCGGAGATTCAAGGACCCGACCTTTCAATATGGCGTAGCGCTTGCCAAGGCTGCGGGCCGTACCTGTCTTCGCATGGCGGATGCCCCTCTCCTGCCCTTCGATTTCCGCAGCTTTTATAAAACGGTGAACGGCTATTTTACCGAGCTTACAACCCTCCTGGACCAGATGCGGGAAAATACGTCATTGTCCAATCAGCTGATAAAGGAAAAAGATTATGCATATGCGGGAGATCCAACCGTTACCCTGCTGCCGCCTCCTGTGAAGGATGAGGTTCCTTATCTTGATTTCTCGCCCCTTCAAAATGCCCTGAGGAACCTGGAAAAAGCAACGGATCACCTGGCGGATACGCTGGGGAAGATCATGTCGAAGGGGGATCTTGCATCAAATGTGTCAGACACTGTAAATCAAGCACTTTATAGGGCGGAACAACAATTGCTGTCAGATAACGGGCTGCCCCGCCGCGGCTGGTACCGGCATACGATCTATGCCCCGGGGTTTTATACGGGATACGGCGTAAAGACCCTGCCGGGGATCCGGGAGGCTATCGAGCAGCGCAACTGGAAAGAGGCGCAGGAACAGATCCGGGTAGCCGCGGGGGTGTTGGGGAGGTTTGGGGAATATCTGAATAAAGTGCGGTGAGCCTGGTGAAAGGAACCGGTGGATGGCGGGATTGAATGGATGGGCCTGGTTAGTGCGGAGGTCTATAATTTTACGTGAAAAAATTATTACGATATACATTGTGGATAGCAGGCAGCCTGGGCTGCCTGCTTATTGTTGCGTGGCTGGGACTGGCGGGCTATGTCATGGCCCGCAAACAGACGATCATTCAGAAAGCCCGTACCGAGCTCAGGAACCGGCTGGGCGGTGATGCCGCCATCGGTGACATGGAAGTATCATTCTTCCATCATTTCCCCAATATCACCTTACATCTTTCGAAGGTGACGCTGCGCGATAGTCTCTGGCAGCAGCACCATCACGACCTGCTGGATGCGGACAACATTTATCTTCATGTG
>DASZVM010000754.1:0-10389 GCA_035547295.1 Puia sp.
AGGAGTAAGCAAGTGCGTACGAACAATTTCATGACATGGGGGTTAAGGTGAATTATTTCCGGGTCAGGGTTATTTGCTGCAGGTATGTTTTTTTCAGCTGGTCTATATCCATATTCCATTGGCCAAAGCCCGATCGGGGCAGGTGTACGTCTTTTATAACAAAGGTTTTACGGTATTTCAATACATTTCCTTCCAGCTTGCAGGAAACGGAAAAGCTGTACCCTTTCCGTTGGATATCCAATCCTGTGGGGATGTCCTGGACCTTGTATCCTGCCGGAACAGCAAGATTTGCCTCTGTGATCCAACCCCCTTTACAATCGAACAGATAATCCATCCGGCGGGTGGAGGTATCGATACCGGCATCTCCAAACTCTTTCCGGAAGTTGGGATCGATGTAGATATCATTATCAAATATGGTGGCTGCTTTATTATATACCAGGTTGTATTGGAAAGAAAGGTCGGCATTGCGATTTTCCAGCCCGTCCTGTTTAACCGAGGTCATTACGTAATTGGGGTTATCACCGGAAAGGAACCCCAGCATGGCCTCTTCCAATTTATTCTTACGAATGGCATTGGCCCGCAAAAGGATATTCTCTTTGTTCTCACCTTTCCAGAGATGGGATACCTGGCCGATGAGAGCTGTTCCTTCGATGTGCAGGTCATATTGGTGGCGGACCTCATTCTGCTCGTAGCCGGATACCGGTATACGCTGCAGCAGGTAGCTGTCGCCATTCTCGATCAACACCTGTCGTCCCTGTATGCGCTGTGCATACTGTCCAAATCCGATGTAAGACTCCGTGGCATCCAAAAAATAAAATTTGCCTTTATAGTTCAGCGCACAGATCATATGATTATCCACTGCCAGGGAGGGGGTAGAATAATCGTAAGCGATATGGTCGGTGCCTATCCAGCAGAGGCGGGCATCGAACCCAAGGGCTGTCAGAAGGTTCTTTGTCAGATTGGCCATGCCTTTACAATCCCCATATTTTTTATTCAGCACGTCCTGGGCTTTTTCGGGACGGAAACCGGCCAGGCCGTTCTCAAAGGCGATGTACCGGATGTTCTCCTGGACCCATTGATAGACGGCTTTGACCTTATCCAGGTCTCCGGTGATGCCTTTTGTAATTTCAGCCGCCCTGGCCTTCATGACGGCAGGGTCGTTCTTTGTCTGCAGGACGAGGCTGTGATACCAGGCATATTGATCTTTCAATTCGTTGAAATATTGTTGTTTGCCAGTCTTCAGCTCGGCGTATTTGCTCAAAATCAGCAGGTGGGGGTATATATAGGAAGGTCCGGGGCTATTTTCTTCGTTCTTAAAGGCGGGAAGATTGGTGACGGTATATGTGTAGACGTCGGCTTGTTTTTTTTCATCAAACTGTTGGGTCTTCCGGATACTGTACCCTGCGAAGTTCATATCTTTTATTTCTATATGCATCCATTTCGGGACGATGATCTCCACCGTCTTCTGCCGAATGCGCTGCTCCTCAGGGAAGTAGATGGTAGTAAAGTATCGCGGGTCCAGGGTAGTCTTTTCAAGATCGACCTCATCCGAAGTACCTTTTTTTAAAAAATAAAGGGAAAAATAATATACCCGCTGATCGGAGTAAAAGATATCCCCGGAGGAGTAGAATTCGTCCTTGGGCTGGATGGATCTGTCCCGGTTGCCGTTGACGTAGATCTTTACCCCATCTATCCTGGACTGGCCGTCATAGGTCTCCACCCAGGGGATGGAAGACCGCAATTCATTACAGTAATAAGTCGTTTTTTGTTCCTGCCGGATGATCACGGGGTGCTCCTGCTCACCTTCCTCGAAGGAATAGCGTTCGGTCTTATTGCTAATGACGATATTGCTGTCTTCCCCGGAAGTAGCGGGCGAAGCTGCAAGGAGGGTAGCCCGGGTGAAAAAAAGGACAAGTGCCGGGAGTAAGGGGAAAAGCAGTCTCATGCGTTTTTAACGATGAGGGAGGCATAATAGTATGCGGATGGGTCTTATGAAAGATTATCGACACGGCAGAACCTTTTCAAAGTCTCTACGTACCTGCCATACAGGATACCCTGGGCGTACAGGTAAAGCTCAATGAACTTTCGCTTCTTATCGATGGCCTGCATATGCATGCAGTCGGAGATGCCTTTGAGGAATACGGCTATAAATTGGGTTTTAAAGCTCCTTTCAAATTCATGTTTGATCTTGTGTCTGAAGTACTTTATCATCTGGTTGGACGTTTCCAGCATTTCCTCGCAGGCCCGCTCTTTGTCGTGAACGTATCTCAGGCGTTTTTTTACCTGCAGGTCAACCCTTGCCCCCTGCGTGATCCACTTGTCTATGATAAATTGCTTTAATATAATGTGATTTTGATTCCAGGGCTTTACACAGAAAGAGTAGGTTTCGTTGTCAAAAGAGAATTCCTGTGTCCAGCTATGGGGTGTCTTTCTTTCGATCTCCAGTATCTTCATCAGGAGATCGACATTCTTTTCGGAGAAGAAAGTATAGAGGTCCGTATGGAAGGGGGGAAATGAAAAGGGGATAATATTGAAGTGCTTGTCATAAAATGCAAGCTTATCCCTGTAGGTCCGGATCTTGTTGAATTCCTGGTGAAGCTGTATGATCTGTTCCTGGGTCATAAAAAAATACTCCTCCTGCCTTGTGGCAGGAGGAGTTGTAGCAGATAAGATTATTGAGTCAGGTTCAATTTTGTCCAACCTTTCCACCAATTGGCGTCATCGCCGCTGGCTCCTACGGCACCGCGGTAGTTTACCTGGGTGAAGCCGGAGCTTAGTTTGGCGTTGCTAAAGCTGGCACCGCTGAGGAGGGGAGACCCTGTCTGAGGGGTAAAGTCCGGGCCGGCATAATTATACGGGGCGGTCAGCTTGACCTCGTCATTGGTCGTCAGGATGCTGTTGCCGCTGCCGGCAGTATTGAACCAATCCAGGACCTGGGTGCCATCCCATGTGTTGGCGGGTGAGGCAGGTGAATAGTTCAAGGCTTTTGCGCAACCGGCTATGACCGTGTTCTGGATTACAAGCTTACCGGCATCTATATTAGTCGTCACTGCTCCTTTGGAATCATCGATCAGGATACCCGTGGGATAACCCATGATGACGGAATTGAAGATCGAGATGGAGGAGTTCCTTCTGATCTGCGCACCGGCCAGGAAAAGGCTGTTGCCCACATTTGCGAGGGTAGCGCGGGGACCGATGACCGTGATATTGCTGTATACGCCGGAAGTCTGGGGTGTAAGGGAGCTTCCATTGGCATCGTTATCACTCTCAAAGGATTCGGATTTGGAGATATCCGCGACGGCAGAGTCCCGCATGACGATGCCGAACTGTACCTTTCCGCTCCAGCCGTTGTCCGTATCGAAATCATCGTCCAGGGTGCTGATGAAGACTGTGTGTTTCAGGTTAACGGTGCCCCCGAAGCATTCGATGGCGTCATCGTTGGCTTTGAAGATCTCGACATAGTCTACTGTGGTGCCGCTGCCGACTCCTGCAAGGGTAAGTCCGTTCAGCTCATTATCAGGAAGGTAAGCATAACCAGCATACTCTATGCGGACATAATGAAGCGTGCCTGAGTTATCGGTAGCATTGGTGCCGCCGTACAGGCCCAATCCTTCACCGTTGTTGACGCCGCCTTCCACCTGTCCTACGCCGGCCTGGCCGTTGAAAGAGGCATTGGTGGGTGCGTTGCCGCAGATAACAATACCGCCCCAGTCACCTCTTTTTGGGGCGCTTGCATCTGAAGTAAAGATGATGGGCTTGTCGGCCGTACCGTCGGCCATGATCTTTGATCCCTTGGTGATGACCAGGGCGCCTTTGGAAGCGCTTTCGCCCTGGATAGTCGTACCAGGCTCAACGGTGAGCGTGGCTCCATTCGTTACATATACGATACCCCTGATCTTATAGGTAGTACCTGCCGACAATGTCCTGCTGGAAGAGATCTTGCCTTCCAGGATATTATCAGATCCACCATTATGGTCGCCATCGCTATTTCCGTCCATTTCTATTTTCCTGCAGGAGGTGGTGATCAGGCCAAAAATAGCTGCCAATACCAGTAGCTTTTTCATATATCTCAATTGTGTTTTAAGAATTTTTCGCAATTACTTATTTGATAGTATAGTTGAATGTCAGGGAAACATTGGTGCCGTATTTACGCCGGAGGGCGAGGGCATCCACATTGGCATTATATTTTTTGTTATCATCCAGGTCATAGTAGAAGTTTGCAGGCCGGTTAAGCAGGTCTGCGATGCTCAACCTCAGCTCACCTTTATTCCGGATGATCTTTTTTGCGATCTGTAAGTCCAGCAGGGGTCTCGGCGCTTCCCAGATAGCGACCACATTTTCGTTGCCTACATACAGGATACGGCGTCCTACCATATTGAAAAGTGCGGTAGCGCTCCATCCTCCTTTTTCGGGATCGTACAATAACCCTGCATTGATCACATAGGGAGACTGGCCTTGCATGGGACGGTCCAGCTTCTTATAGTCAAATTTCACCCGGTTGTATATATACGAGTAGTTCCCCTGGGCGGTAAAGTGTTTTAATCCGTCGCTGATGAAATCCAGTCTTTTTCTGAATTCGAATTCAAAGCCGACGCTGTAGGCTGAATTGGCATTGACGTAATTAAAGGTGTTGCTGGACCCGGCGCCTGATTGATTGAGCAATAATTCTATGGGGGCATCGAAATATTTGTAAAAGCCGCCAACGGTGATCAGCTCTCCGTTGCGGGGATAGACCTCGTAGCGAAGATCGAGGTTGGTGACCTTGGTCCTGACCAGCTCTTTTTTACCTGTGAAGGTAGCCCCCACTTCGAAGTCATAGAAAGCAAAGTCGGAGAGTTCCCGGAACTCGGGTCTGATCAGCGTTTGGGAGCCGGCCGCCCGGATATTCGTCTTTTCATTCGTCTTAAAGGTAATATTCACGGCCGGGAGCAGGTCGCCTTTCTTGGTATTCAGGAAGCGGGAGTCCGATTTCCGGGTGCTGCCGATCAATTGATCATAGTATTCATAACGGGCGCCCCAGACGATACGCAACCAGTCGGTGATCGCATTGTCCGACTGGAGATAGCCTGCATTCAGGATCGAATTGGCGAGATACCGGTATTGGTTTCCGAACAAAGCATCGAATTGGAGCTGGTTATCAGCAGGACCGAAATTCTCCGGGCTGAAGATATGATCGATATCCATTGCTTTCAGGGTAGGGTTATCGATGGGGAGGTGGACGGAAAAGGGCTTGGCGTCATAGAGCCTGTCCTTTACCTGGAAGAGATATCCTCCTTTCACACTTTGCTTATGCCCGAAGAGGTTATAGGAATAGGTGAGGTCGCCGCCGGCCGTATAGATATAGTCCGAGAGGGAAGAGTAGAATATGCTGCCTGATTTTTGAGAAAGGGTATTCGATAGCAGCGCAAGATAGGGGGCGCCGGGATCTGAGGGATCCTGGTTGTACTGCATCCGCCGCTGCATGGGGATATACTGGTCAAGGATGTTGAAGCTGCCGAACCAGTTGAATTTTGTCCTCAGCGAGGGTATATTATGTTCGCCGCTCAAAGTGGTATTGAAGAAGGTATTAGCGGTAAAATTCAGCTCCCTTGCCTGGACGTTCTCGCCTAATAGTGAGTTCGCCTCGTAGTCCTTGCCGGTACGCAAGGTGGTATTGTCCAGGGAATGGACGTTCAAAAGGTTCTTGACGGTAATTTTGTTATTGCTGTTCAATTTCACAGAGAAATTGGCCATGGCGCCCCACAGTACGTCTTCTGTATATTTCATATTGTTATATCTGAAGGTGGGATGCGCCTCTTTGGTGACGTCTTCAAATGAGAAAAAGCCGTTGTTATAGTCCAGCAGTTTTACACTGCGATTGTAAGTAGCGGTTATTACTCCGCCAAACTCCTTATCGAATACTTTCGTATTGAAGCCACCGTTGATCTGAAAAGACTGGCCCAAGGGGCTGAGCAAATTGGATCTTTTATTGACAGACCATTTGTCGGCTATCAAATTTTTTCCCAGTTCGGTTTTTTCCGGGTCGGATAATGCTTCGAACTTTGATTTTGTAGGGAATCCGTCAGGCAAGCCCCTTTTCCCGTCGTCAAAACCAAGCCAGTCCAGGCTTCCACCAGGATATGTATAAAAGTCCTTACCGACAGTATTGGTATTGAAATTGGTGCCTATCTGCACATTGAGAAACCCCTTGGAAGGGATGTCCCTTGTATTCACCTGTACCAGGCCACCGGCCCATTCGGCGGAGTATTCGGGGATGAACGTCTTGTTGACAATGATATTCTCGATGACGGGGGCTGGAAAGATGTCGAAGGAGAAGGTCTTTCTGTCAGGTTCGGTGCTGGAAAGCAATATCCCGTTGAGCATGGCTTGGTTGTACCGGTCGCTTAAGCCCCGGACGACGAGGTATCTGCCTTCCTGTATGGAAAGGCCTGTTACTCTTTTCAGCGCTTCTCCCGTGTTCTTATCGGGTGATCTGCGGATCGCCTCGGCGGAGATCACCTGTGCTACGGCGGAAGTATTCTTCTGATATTGTATCAGTGAGCTGGTGCTTTCCCTTCTTACTGTCGTCCTGATGGTTACGGATTGAAGGTTAGCAGCATTAACAGATAATACGATCTGAATATCCTCTACTTTCCCCGCGGAAATTTCCACCTCATCAATAGTCTTGGAGGTATATCCAACGGCTGAGACGGTGATGGAATATTTCGTACCGGGGGCGAGGGTGAGGGTGAAGCGGCCATCTACATCGCTGATGGCCCGGACGTTTGCATTTGCAACCTCTATCGTAGCGCCCACTACAGGGCTGTTCTTTTGGTCTACTATCCTGCCAGAGAGCTTGCCATTTTGGGCAAAAGCGGGTAGAAAAAACAAAAATGAAAGAATAATTGATGCCATCCATTTCATAAGTCGCCAGGAGTTGTTTATGGCTGCAAACTTATCCGAGATGGCGCTAACAATTCGCTAACATGCGTTAACTAATGGTTAACAAAAAATATTTCTCTATTAACTCCTTCTTAATGTATTACTGTTTTTTGATTTATAAATTATCAAATCTTAGAATATGGATTATTGATCCTCTGATTTGTTAATAGTTCCATATAAACAGCATTCCCTATTTTTAAGGTATGTTAGCAAAGATCGGCCGTATCTTCCTAAAAATCATTATCTGGGCATTGGTTCTCCTGATCGTATTGTTGCTGGTGTTCGACCGGTTCGTTCAGTTCCGCATGGATGATGCCGCCCTGGCTAAGTACTTTGGTAAGAGGAGGCTGGAAGCCCATATTTCCTATTATAAAGCAGAGGGAAGGGATGTCAGGTATATCCGGGTAGGCGATGACACCAATGCCACCATCCTCTTTATTCATGGAGCCCCCAGCTCGCTCAGTTACTGGAGGGGTTATCTTTCCGACAGTGCCTTATTGAACAAGGCTACTATGTATGCTGTCGACAGGCCGGGCTATGGATATTCCGGTCTGGCACATCCGATGCCGGACATTGCCGCGCAGGCCGGCGCTATACGCCCGATACTCGATAGTCTCCATCGGGCCCATCATCCCATCATTGTGGTGGGCGTGTCTTATGGCGCGCCGATTGCCTGTCGTCTGGCAATGGATTATCCTCAGCTGGTGGATGGTCTTGTCCTCGGTGCCCCTGCCCTTGCCCCGGGGCGGGAAAGGATATTCTGGTTTACTTACCTGATCGAGAATCCCCTGATCCATTGGGTCATACCCCGTATGTTGCAATCCGCCAACCAGGAAAAGATACACCATAAGGAAGAGCTGACAAAGATGCTGCCGCTGTGGCCGCGGATCCATGTCCCCGTTGATTATTTGCAGGGTGCGAATGATGAGCTGGTTGACACGTCGAATGCTGCGTTTGCCAGGGAGCATTTGAAGAATGCGTCTTCTCTCGATATACAGATGATCCCGGGAAGAGGGCATCTCATTGCATTTTCGGAAAAGCCGCGTATCCGGAAGGCTATTTTGGATATACTGGGTAAATGTAAAAAAAGCCGCCCCTGACGGGACGGCCTTGTGTTACTCTCCTTCGAGGATGTTGCCTTCATTCTTTGGCTTACGCCACTGTTTGGGCGCCGCACCATCCATCTTTACTATCCGTGGGATGAACTTCCCCAGCACGTCTATCAGCTGTCGCTGGGACTGCATGACAGTTTCGATGTCCTTATATGCCTGTGGCGCTTCATCCAGACCTCCGCCCAGAAGCCGTACCCCGTGTTCCTGCAGGGTCTTTTCCAGCAGGCTTTTGGTCACCGTATTGAGGGCTGCCGTCCTGCTCATCTTTCTGCCGGCCCCATGCGAGGCGGAAGTCAGAGAAGCCTCCTGTCCCTTTCCTTTTACGATGAACCCCGGCGCCGTCATGGATCCGGGTATGATACCCAGCACATCCTTTCCGGCAGGAGTAGCGCCCTTCCGGTGCACGATGACCTCCCTGCCTTCATGCCACTCCTTCCAGGCAAAGTTATGGTGGTTCTCCACCCTTCTTAGCGGTCGTCTTCCCAATTGCCGGGCTATCTTGTCGTGGATAACCTCGTGACATGCGGATGCGTAATCTCCTGCCAGGTTCATCGCCAGCCAGTATTCCATCCCTTCCTCTTCATTCAGGTCCAGCCATGCCAGGTTATTCGCCTCGCCGGGCAACCGGCGTTTTTGCTTAGCCACCTTTGTATAATGGCCGGCAATGTTGGCGCCCAGGGCCCTGGAACCGGAATGCGATAGCAGGCCAAGATATTCTCCCGGATCCAGGTTAAGGACGGGGTCTTTCTCCCTGATGTCTACGATCCCGAACTCTACAAAATGGTTGCCCGATCCGGAGGAGCCCAATTGTCTGGCGGCTCTTCCCTGCAGGGCTTTCAGGATGGGTATCTCGTCGAACTGTTTTCTGTCGAGGACCTCATGCGGCGTGCTTTGATCGAACTGTCTTCCACCACCGAATAAAGTAGCTTCATTCAGCTCGCGGGTGAAATAATGTTCACGCTGTAACAGCTCTTTGGGATCGATGTCGAATACGGACAGACACATCCGGCAGCCGATGTCCACGCCTACTCCATATGGGATGACGGCATTCTCGGTAGCAAGCACACCCCCGATGGGCAGTCCATATCCGGCGTGTGCATCAGGCATCAGAGCACCTGCGACGGCAATGGGTAATTTTGCAGCCTGGTACATCTGGTGCGTAGCGCCTATCTCTATCTGGTCAGCCCCAAAAATATTAAACGGTATACCCGTCTGGTTGAGGGATATCTCAACGCCTTCCAGCTCCTGTTTTTTTGGCATCAGCTGTTGGGCGATCAGGCCCAGCACCGCATCATTCGCATACTCCACGGGCGAAGCCAATATTTGTTTCAATAAATTCATTACATCCTGCTGCTCTGTAAACTTGTAATTCTTTTCCATGATATTCATGGCTATGCTGATCACGGGGCCTTCGGGATAACCTATGGCCCGCAGATCTTTCCCTTTTAATTTTAACTTTCCCATATTGGGTCTTTTTACTTTATGAATATCTGCCGCAGCTGGTCTATAAGCACGCCATTGCTATTTACGCTAATGCTGCTGACCTTTTCTGCGATCTTTTCCACGTATTCCATTTCCTTCAACCTGAACAGCATGGGGTTGTCCTCCATCAACCTGGCAGTATTCAGCAGATTGCGGGTGCTTGCCGTCTCTTCCCTGCGCAAGATAATATTGGCCTGGGCCTTTTTTTCGGCCACGAGCACCTGGTTCATGATCTCCTTCACGTCACCGGGAAGAACGATATCACGAAGCCCGAAGCCGGTGACCTGTACTCCCAGGGTCTCTGCTTGTCCTCTCACTTTTTCAAGTACGTAAGGTATGACCGTCTCCTTTTTCTCCAGCAACTCGTCGAAGCTGAGACCGCCGATATACTCACGAAGGGCCAGTTGGAAAGCTATGTACAGCTGCTTTTCGTATTCCTTGTTCTGCAGCAGGGCCTTTTCGATGTCGATGATCCTGTACTGTGCCCAGGCATTGATACGCAAGGCGGCCTTATCCCGGGTGAGGATCTCCTGTCCGTTGATCTCCAGCTGCAGCTGACGGATGTCAACCTTACCCACGTTGATCACGATGCTATTCTTCCACCAGTAATATACACCGCTTTCCAACATCTTTACGTATTTGCCATCGACGAAAAGGAGTCCCTTTTCGTAGCTTTCTATGGTATAGGTCCGTACATAGGGCGCTACCAGTTTGTGCAGCAAGGTGACGCGATCCAGGTTTTCCGTGATCTCGATCTTGCTGATGTCCAGCCGGGCAAAACCGTATATGACGATACCTTTCCAGTATGCATAGCGGCCGGGTGTAAGCACTTGCTTCAGGAGTCCGTTCTCGTACTGCAGGACCAATTCGTGGT
>DASZVM010000755.1:0-5037 GCA_035547295.1 Puia sp.
TCCATAGATAAGTATTTAGGTGCGAACTTAGCGGATTAAATGATGATCAAAAAGAGCTTACTGAAAAGCAGGTAACCTATGGTGCGGTATTACTGACGAATGCGATCTTTTTCCCATCGGGTGACCAGGAAGGGGTGTTGATGGACCCTTGTCCTCCATATAAATAAGCCAGGACCTTTGGTTCGCCTTTCCCGTCGATGGGCAACAACCGGATGTAAACATGTTTATAGGGCGGATGGATGCTCGCGGGCGTCTCCTCTTTCAGGAAAGTGAGATATACGAACCATTTGCCGTCCGGCGAGATATGGGCAAACCAGTTGTTGAAATCGTCGTTTGTGATCTGCTCCTGCCGGCTGCCATCGGGGAGCATGCGCCAGATCTGCATCAGACCTGACCGAACGGAGTTGAAATAAATGTATTTGCCGTCGGGCGTGTATTCGGGGCCATCATCCAGACCTTTGTTATCGGTGAGCCGTATTTCCTTTCCACCGGCAGCAGGCACCTTGTATACATCGAACTCGCCATTGCGCTCGCCGCAGAACACGAGGTCCTTGCCATCGGGCGACCAGCCATGCAGGTACGAAGGTCCTTTGGGCGTCACCTGTCGGGGAATGCCGCCTTCGATGGGTACTGTGTAAATAATAGAGCCGCCCAGCTCTTTTACCCAATTGCTCAGACCAAGCATTTTTCCATCGAATGAGATGACATGGTCGTTGTTGTTACGGGTGACGGAGCCGGTGTTTATTTGCGTGGGTGTCTTTGTGGCCAGGTCGAATTTATAGATCAGTCCTTTGGCATCGTTGAATATAAGGCTTTTCCCGTCCGGCGTCCAGTTGGGCGCCTGGATCGAATAGGGGACGGAGTAGATGATGTCCCGGCGGCCGGATGCCACTTCCAGCAGCTCGAGATTGCTGCCCAGCGACATCTGGGTATTGCCGTCGGATTCCCCTTTCAGGGGTACGGAAATATTCACATTGCTGAATACGCCTGTCTCCAGCCTGTCGGCATTGTGTGATCCCACAAAAAGGCCTACATATACTTCGTCGCCCAGGTCGATGCCGGAAATGGTATCGGTCTGAAAAGGCTGGCCGTATATGGCGGCGCGCATAATATATCGATCACCCTTTCTTTCCAGCTGGAGGATATTGGCCTTTGTCAGCTTTAGCTTGTGCTCTTCCGTCTGGGCCCCGGCTGTCCGCCGGAACTGAAGAGAGGTCAGCCCATCGCCGTGCTCTACGGCATTGACATGGGGGGAGTTGCCGTCCAGGCTCTTGCGGATCATCCAGCCCACCTTCCGATGATAGTCGACCCAGCTGCCCAGGAATTCCGCGCGGGCATACAAGATAAAGTCCCCTTTCATCTTTTTCCATACGAACTGGAACTCGTCATGGTCTCCCCATATGTTGTACCCGGCACCGGAGATCACATACTGACCTGTGGCGGGAACAAAGACGGCGGACCCGGGCAATACGTTACTGCCGACGTCGCCGTGGGCTTCGAAGATACCTACCGGGCCATCCGGAGAGGAAGACCCGTCCTGGGAGAAGGAGGATACGCTCAAAGAGAGCAGCAACATGAGGACTGGGATTCGTTTCATCAGATGAGGGTTTATAATTGACGGCCAATGTCATCAGGATCAAACCAGGTTCTTCTTTATATAAGCGATGCTTTTTGTAATACTATCGAATGGCGAGCCGGGGCATTTATCCTGCTCCACAAAAAAGTATTTCATACCTGCGTGACCGGCATGGGCGAAGATCTTTTTGAAGTCGATGGTCCCATTGCCTACTTCCGTAAAAGCGTGCTGAGGCGTAGCGTCCATATCCTTCAGATGCCAGAGAGGGAAGCGTCCGGGGTTTTTGGCAAACAGGGCGATGGGGTCCTGTCCTGCCTTGTTCACCCAGTAGAGGTCCATTTCCATCTTTACCAGGTTCTTATCTGTGCCGGCAAGCAGAACATCATAGGGGTATTGACCGTCCTGCTTATCGAATTCGAAGTCGTGGTTGTGATAACAGAATTGTATGCCGGCCTTTTTACATCTTTCGCCTGCCTTGTTGAACTCACCGGCCATCCATTTATAGTGATCCAGCCCTTTCCGTTCTTTTGGGGACAGCCAGGCGCATCCCATGTATTGGAGGCCCAGCGCGGCAGCATCGTCGACAGCCCTGCCCCAGTCGTTGAGGATGGTGACTTTATCGGCCCCCTCTGTATCCTCCCCCAACCTGTAATGACAGCTGCGCATTACCAGGCCATTTTTTTTCAGGAGCTCCTTAAAGCTTTTCGGATCCATGCCGTAGAATTTTTCGGTGCCGGTGTAGGTGGCCCCTTCCAGGGAATTATATCCAATCTGCGCTACCCGGGCCAGGGTACCGGCGGGGTCGGATTGCATGGCGTCGCGGACGGTGTAAAGCTGGAGACCGATGACAGGCTGTCCTGCCTTTATAAAAGAAGAAAGAGCGGGAGCAGCAAGGACGCCGGCCGAATAAAGAGAAACGGAACGGAGGAATGATCTTCTTGTGTACATGGCAACTTTTTTTATATGGAAGTTTTCGTTAAATTTCAATAGCCCGAGGTTCGCTTTGATAAAGTTAAAATACGCCATATGAGGATACAAAAATTTATCTTCCCACTCATATTTTTCGCAGGGACGGCTTGTTCGGCGAACGCGCAGTCCACGCACGAGCATCCAACCCTTCCCATTGGTGCGCAAGCTCCTGACTTCAGCCTCACGGGTGTGGACGGGAAGACCTATACCCTATCCTCTTTTAAGGAGGCCCGGGTCCTGGTGATCGTCTTTACCTGTAACCACTGTCCCACTGCCCAGGCTTATGAAGACCGTATCATCCGGCTCGCAGACGATTATCGGAATAAAGGGGTTGCCCTGGCAGCCATCATGCCCAATGATCCACGGTCTGTTCAGCTAAGCGAGCTGGGTTATACGGATATGGGGGACAGCTTTGAAGAAATGAAAAGGAGGGCGGCTGAAAAACACTTTTCCTTTCCCTATCTCTACGATGGCGCGACGGAGGAGACGTCTAAAAAATATGGGCCGGTGGCGACCCCGCATGTTTTTATTTTTGACAACGAACGGAAGCTGCGTTACAACGGACGGGTCGACGACGTGGAAAAACCCGGCAAGACGCCGCATACGTTGGACACCCGCAATGCGATTGAGGCTTTGCTAAAGGGTGAAGCGCCTCCTGTCACGACCACCAAGGTCTTTGGCTGCAGCATCAAGTGGGCCGAAAAAAGCGACTGGCGTGTCAGGGTAAAGGAGGAATGGGCCAAAGAGCCTGTAAAACTTGATACCATCGATGCAGCGGGTCTGCAGGCGCTGGTAAAAAACAATTCCGATAAATTACGGCTTATCAACGTGTGGGCGACCTGGTGCGGTCCCTGTGTTACGGAATTCCCCGACCTGGTGGATATCAACCGGATGTACCGGCGCAGGGATTTTGAATTTATCACGATCAGTGCGGACGAGCCGGACAAAAAGGAGAAGGCGCTAAAATTCCTTCAAAGCCAGAAGGCATCGGGTGTCAATTACATTTTCAATATCGACGATAAATACAAGCTCATCGAAGCCGTGGACCCGGGGTGGCAGGGCGCCCTACCCTATACGCTGGTAGTACAGCCGGGTGGGAAGATCATTTATGCAAAGGAAGGCCCTGTCGATCCGGCGGAGCTGAAGAAAGCGATCGTGGATGATCCGGCCATCGGGAGGTACTATTGAGATGTGGTGGGATTGGAGGCGGAATGCTCCTCCTCTTCTTCTTTGTCCTCTGTCTCTTCCAGCTGATCGCCTTTCTTGCTTCTGCCGGCCTTTACCTTTGGATTATCCTGCGTGCCCGTCACCTTTACGGGGATCCCGATAAGTCCAAACGGGGGAAGCCCTACCCGCACCTGCAGATTGAGCTTGCCGTCAAAGCTTGCCTGTCCTTCCATACGGAGACGGAAGACGGATACCTTCATCCGGGTGCGTGACAGCGTTATAATATTATTATTGATGGTGGACTTAAAGTCGACCTTGGACAAGTCGGGATCGGTCACATCCTTGTTTGTTTCTTTGCTGACGGCGCTGAAAAGCTTTAACCCTTTTACCTTTACTTTACTGATGGACAGGGTGCCGCCGCCTTTGAGGGAAGGATATACGGGATGCATGTTGCCGTCCAGCTTGCCCGCGAGCTGGTAGTCGAGGGAAATGATACCCTGCGCTTTTGACGCGGAGGTTGCCATATCATGGAAGATCTTTACCTCCCTGTACGCGCGTTGAACGTCGAAGTCCTTTGCCTTGATCCTGTAGTCAAATACGGCCCGTTGTGGTGAAAGGCTTTGATAGGAGGCGTTCATTTCCACCGGTGCGCCGATCAGCGTAAAACGGGTCGTATCCAGGCGAAGCCTGCCGCTGTCGATGGTCATGCCTCCTGTAAAGTCGTTGAGATCGATGCCATTGTACCGTACCTTTTTTACGTTTGCATTGAAGTCCACCGATATGTCCGAGGGGATGATGACGACGCCGGTCTGGCCCGGGTTCACCGGCGAAGCGGATGTGGCGCCAGGGGTGGATGCAGCGCCAGGGTTTGCATACGCCATAAACTCATCTACCAGCACATAATCGCTGGTAAGGTCAAAATGTCCTTTTATGGGCTGGTGCTGGTCCGACACATACCCAAAAATGTTGGACAGCCATCCGTTGAGCGAAGCGGTGGTCTTTCCATAGCGGAAATCAAATGCATCGAACCACATTTTGTCCTGGTCGAAGCGGAAAAGCCCTTTTTTGATCTGAAAAGGCATGGGGAAGAGTTCTGAGCTGACCAGCAAGTCCTTTACTTTCAGGGTACCGGAATTGTACAGCCTGTCGTAGTGACCTGCCTGCGCATCGCTTTGCCGGCCTTTCAGCGAAAGATTTGCTTCCACAAAGCCTTTTACGTCATAGCCCTTTATGGCAAATACCTGGTATATCCTACCCAGGTCAAGCAGTCCGCGGGAAGCGATGTTATATTTCAGGTTCCCGAAGTTCTGCAGATCGGCCTTTAG
>DASZVM010000756.1:0-3259 GCA_035547295.1 Puia sp.
ACCGTTTCAAAAACCGCCTGGTCCTTTTTTAGCCGGACGCGCTGATCACGGCGATACAGACGGCGGTTATATTCTCCCAGCAGGGCGCCGGCATTGTCGTTCCTCAGCTGCTGGTATCGCAGCTCCAGGAAGGAGCCCAGCTCCCGGGCCAGGGTGGGCGCATCAAAGGTGCGTCCGGTGATCTGTTTGAGGGATACGGGATTGCGGGCTGTTTCGGGGAATTGGGTCTGGTTGATATTGATGCCCGTCCCCGCGATGGCATATGCCCATCGATCGCCTTTGAAGGTGTTTTCAATGAGGATACCCCCTGCCTTTCTGTCACGCCAGTAGAGGTCGTTGGGCCATTTGATAGCTGTATCGGACAGGCCTGCATAATGGCTGAAAAGGTCATGACAGGCGAGGGCTACGGCGGCGCTGAGGGCAAATTGCCGGGTAATAGGCAGATTAGCAGGCTCTAATATGGTGCTTACCACGATATTCTCTCCGGGGCTGGTCGTCCAGCTTTTCCCGCGCTGGCCTTTTCCCGCCCATTGCTCGTATGCAAAGAACATCATCCCATGGGTGGCCGTTCCGGCATGCACCTGGCCCATGGCATAGTTGTTGGTGCTATCCACTGATCGTAATTCAATAAAAGAGTGCCCGATAGACAAAAGATCACTATTTTTACAATGAGCGAAAACGGGTTGTCAAAAGTGCCGGCAGCGATCTGGCAAATTTAAACCCTCGGATTCACAATAATTTGATTTGCCGACATTTAAAATATAATTTATCACAAAAACGTTTTGATTATTGGAACAGCTTTCAATGTTAGCTACCCGGAAACGCAATAGTGTAGCCAGATTAACGAGGAATTCGAAGATCTTTAAAACCATAATACAAGCCATTCAGGAGAAAAAAGGAGAAAATATCGTTTCCCTTGACTTACGGAAGATACCCGAAGCTGTTGCGGACTTCTTTATCGTTTGTGAAGCCGGCAGCAGTACGCAGGTTAAAGCAATTGCGGACCATATAGAAGAACTTACGAAAAGCAACTGCGGTGAACTCCCCTATAAGCACGAGGGTAAACAGACCTTACAATGGGTTCTGATCGATTATGTCAACGTTGTAATCCACGTCATGCTTCCGGAAAGCCGCCGTTTTTACAAGCTGGAAGATATGTGGAGCGATGCTCCCCAGGAAAAGCATGACGAGCAGCACTCCCGTTGAGAAAAGCCCCCGATACCGACAATTTAACAGGATATTTTGCCGTTTAGAGGGTTTTTTTTAAACATTTTCATCATATAAGTTTTATATTATAATCAGCTAAAAACAACACGGACAAATACAAATGCCACAAGACGATTTGAAACAAAATGATAAATCCGGCTTTCCGCGGTTCAGACCCAGGGGTGATGACGACAACGGTAACAGAAAGGGCCCCAAATTCAGCATTTACTGGATCTGGGGGATCATTGCTGCCGTCCTGATCGGGTTCAACCTCTTTGGGGGACTTTCTCCGGACGCGCATACGACGGAGGAATTTGAATTCAGGAAGAATATGCTGGCCAATGGAGACGTGGCCAAGCTTGATCTTATATCCAACAAACAGGTGGTACGGGTCTATATCAAGAAGGACAGCCTGCAAAAACCTTACTATGCCAATCTCCTGAAGAACAGCTGGCCGGGCGGCGTCAATAAGGACGGCCCCCAGTTTGAGTTCAAGGTGACGGATGTAAAGGATTATGAAAAGATACTGCGGGACTTTTTTGCAAAGAACCCCCAATTGGAAGTGCCTATCAATTCCAAGTCGGAAGGCGAATGGTTCGGCCCCCTGCTCAATTTCCTGCTGCCTCTGCTGATCATCGTCCTGATATGGGTGATGCTTATGCGTAAGATGGGCGGTCAGGCCGGCAGCGGCGGACCGGGCGGGATCTTCAACATTGGCAAATCAAAGGCTACCCTCTTTGACAAAGGCACGAAGGTGACCATTACTTTCAACGATGTCGCGGGGCTGGATGAAGCCAAGGTGGAAGTGATGGAGATCGTGGACTTCTTAAAGAATCCCAAGAAATATACGGCCCTGGGTGGCAAGATACCCAAGGGCGCCCTCCTGGTAGGTCCTCCGGGAACAGGTAAGACCCTGCTTGCAAAAGCCATGGCAGGGGAAGCGCAGGTGCCTTTCTTTTCCATGAGCGGAAGTGATTTCGTGGAATTATTCGTGGGTGTGGGCGCCAGCCGTGTAAGAGACCTTTTCAAACAGGCACGGGAAAAAGCTCCCTGCGTCATCTTTATCGATGAGATAGACGCTATCGGACGTGCCCGCGGTAAGAATGCCATCATGAGCAACGACGAAAGGGAAAGCACGCTCAACCAGCTCCTGGTGGAAATGGATGGTTTCGGAGGCGACAGCGGGATCATCGTCCTGGCTGCGACCAACCGCCCCGACGTACTGGACAGCGCATTGCTGCGTCCGGGCCGCTTCGACAGACAGATATCCATCGACAAGCCTGATCTGAAGGGCCGTGAAGCCATCTTCAAGGTGCATCTCAAACCTATCAAGATCTCCAGCAAGCTGGACATCCATAAGCTGGCCGAGCAAACACCCGGCTTTGCGGGCGCCGACATCGCCAATGTGTGTAACGAAGCAGCCCTGATCGCTGCCCGTAAAGGGAAAGAGACGGTGGAAATGGAAGATTTCCAGGATGCCGTGGACAGGGTCATCGGTGGATTGGAAAAGAAGAACAAGATCATCTCTCCCGATGAGAAGCGGATCATTGCCTATCACGAGGCCGGTCACGCCATCTGCGGCTGGTTCCTTGAACATGCCTATCCGCTGCTGAAGGTGACCATCGTTCCCAGGGGAGTTGCCGCATTGGGTTATGCGCAATACACGCCTAAGGAACAATACCTGTATAACACTGACCAGCTGTTTGACCAGATCTGTATGACCCTGGGCGGCCGCGCCAGCGAAGAGCTGAATTTTGGAAAGATATCGACGGGCGCTCAGAATGACCTGCAGCAGATAACGAAGATCGCCTACTCCATGGTCACGGTGTATGGTATGAATGATAAAGTGGGGAATGTCAGCTTCTATGATCCCCAACAGGAGAACTCGTTCACCAAGCCCTATTCGGAGGAGACGTCCCGTCTGATAGACGAAGAGGTACGCAAGCTGATAGACAAAGCTTATGATGCCACCAAGGACCTGCTCACCAGCAAAGAGAGAGAGGTAAAAATTCTGGCGGAAGCGCTCCTGGACAAGGAGGTGCTGTTCCAGAGC
>DASZVM010000757.1:0-3911 GCA_035547295.1 Puia sp.
TGGACACCGTCAGCTATGCCGCCCAGGGCGCCGCCTATATCGATTTCCATACCATCATCGGCAGCGGAGCCCCCAAATATTTCGGCGGCTTTACCGAAAGCTTCAGCTACAAGAACTTCGATCTGAACCTCTACTTCCTATTTTCCCAGGGGGGACATCTGTTGTGGGGCGACGATGTCAGCAGCACGGCCTGGGTGGGCACATCCAACGCGAATGTCAGCATGCTGAAGCGTTATAATGCAGAGAATACATCTTCCGACAGGCCACGGCTGATGCTCAGCGGCGACCAGATCATCTACAACACGAACCTGAGCGTTTACAGCAGCTCCTATCTGAAGCTGCGGACAGCCACGGTGAGCTACCGGTTCCACAAGGAGCCATGGATGGGCAAGGCCGGGATACAGGCGGCGCAGCTCTACCTGTCGGCCACCAACCTGTTCACCATCACCAAATACCCGGGTAACGACCCCGAAACATCCGATGACAGCTATAGCGTCATGGGCGGCTATTTCGATGTGAGCAACTATCCTGCCGTCAGGACCTTTTCCATGGGTGTCAAGATCGCATTTTAAACAACAAAGCAATGAACATGACCTTTCTACATAAGACTTATACTTTCATGCTGCTGGGCTGGGCATTGATCGCCGCCGGCTGCAGCAAGCAGCTGAACGTCTACCCCACTACCCAGGAAGTGGACGGGAATATCATCACCGACGAAAAAAGCGCCGCTACCGCGCTCAACGGCGTCTACTATCGCTTTGCGAATGCCGGCGAGGATAATAACGGCATCCCCATCGTTCAATGGTATTATACCAACGAGGAGGTACCCTCCCAGCTCAGCGGACTGCTGGATTATGGCAATGGGGGACCGCTGCTAAGCGCCCATCTTTATGACGCGAAAACCGATGGTATCGATTATAAGTGGAAATTTGGGTATGCGCTGGTGAATGCAGCCAATGGGTTCTTAAAGAACATCGCTCCTGTAAAAAAGATCCTGTCCGCGGATAAAAGCCGTATGATCGCCGAATCGAAATTCCTCCGCGCCTATGGGAATAGCGAGCTGCTGCTGTACTACGGACAGTATGACGATACCACCAGCCCTTACGGCATCATCCTCCACGACGAATTCGTACAGCCGGATAATATATTCCTGCCCAGGTCTACGGTAGGAGCCTGCTATGATGCTATTCTCAGGGACCTCGATGAGGCCATTCCCGATCTGCCGGGGAAGAACAGCAGTATTGCCTATGCCAACAGCTGGGCGGCCAAGCTGCTGAAGGCACGGGTGCTCATGAACAGGGGGACGGCAGGAGACTATGCATCGGTCATCAGCCTGACAAAGGATATCATTGCCAATGGCCCCTTCCAGCTGGAGGCCAATATAAAGGACCTTTTCTGGACCAAGGGGCTTGCCAGCACCGAGGTCATGCTGGGCGTCCAGCCTTACAGCAACGCTGCCGCGGCCAGGTGGCAGAGCTATATCCGGTATGTCGACTACAATCCCAACTCCTTTATGACCGGACTATTCCAGGATGATCCCCGTGCGGACTGGTATATCCAGACGGTAGAAACTCCTTATGGCCCCTATACGGCGCTGACCAAATATTATCCCGGATCCACGACGGATATAACCGCGGCGGCTATTACGGAGAGCTCTTATGCCTTCCGGCTGACGGAGGCCTATCTGCTGGAGGCGGAATCCATCGTTGCCGCCGGCGGCAGCCTCACCGATGCAAAAGATCTGCTGAAGACGGTGATGGGACATGCGGGGTTCACCGATCTTTCGGTTGTAGATGCCGCCGGTACGCCGGAAGAGCTCCAATTGCTGATAGTCAAGGAGGAAATGAAGAATTTTGCTTCCGAGAATGGCGCCGACTGGTTTGCCTTGCGGCGGCTGCCCTTTGCTACCGTGCAGGACATGCTGCCTACTATCACGGATAAGCACCTGTTCATCCTGCCCATCCCGGATGCAGAGATCATTTCCAATAGCAAGATCAAACAAAATCCTAAATATTAATTACTGTCAAATGAAAACATCGAGCATAATATTGCTGGTTTCCCTGCTGACCACCGGTGTCTATGCACAGAAGAATACCACCATCCATGCGGATATCAAGGGGCTGGAAGCTGGACAATGGGTATACTATTACTCTATGATGAACAGCCTGGAGAAAGACTCTGTGCGGACCGTGGCCGGCGGATTTACCATCACCACGAACGTACCTGAGGGGGATGCCTATATCTTTATGATCGGCAAGACATATGCCAATAACGCTTTTACACTGGCCTACCTGGAGCCGGGTAAGATAGAGATAAAGGGGGAAGGACCAAATTTCAAGGATGCCAAATGGACTGGAGAGACCTGTTTCAGGGATGAAGAGGAGTATGTGGAGATGATAGATGCGGACCCGGTTTTGAAAACCAGGGCGGACCTGTATAAGAAGGCCAATGAGCTGTATGCAAAAAAGGATTCGGCCGGTCTGGCGGCATTGCAGCCTGAGCTGAACAAGGTGGACTCGATAGATAAGGTATTGACCACGCAATGGGTGAAAGGCCACCCCGCATCTTCTTACAGCGCCTTTTTGTTATCCCGTCAGCTGGGTGAGCTGCCTATCGAAGAGAAAGAGACGCTGCTGAAGGGACTGACTGCCGCCGCACGCAACAACGGCCCGGCAAAGCGTCTGGCGGAAAGCATCAGGATCAATAACATGACGGGCATCGGCAAGACCGCATTGGATTTTACACAAAATGACACGCTGGGCCGTCCTGTGTCGCTAAAGGATTTCAGGGGCAAATATGTGCTGGTCGATTTCTGGGCCAGCTGGTGCGGACCCTGCAGGGCGGAGAACCCCCATGTGGTGGCCGCTTACCGGCAATTTAAAGACAAGAACTTTACGGTGCTGGGTATCTCGCTCGATCAACCCACGGGGAAAGAGAAATGGCTGAAGGCTATTCACGATGACCATCTCACCTGGACCCATGTGTCTGACCTGAAGTTCTGGAACAATGCCGTGGCAAGGCAGTATGATATCAATGCCATACCTGCCAACCTGCTGATCGGCCCCGACGGGAAGATCATTGCGAAGAACCTGCATGAAGGGGAGCTGGCAAAAAAGCTGAGCGAGCTGCTGGGTGGCCAGGGGCAGCAGTTTACCCTGAACGGGACCTTGAAAGGGGCCAGCCCCCTGCTGAAGCTGTATTACAGGGGCAGCGATGGTAAGCAGCGCCAGGACAGCACGAAGGTAAAGGATGGCAGGTTCAGCTTTCACGGCGATATTGCAGAGCCCACCATGGCCTATCTTTCAGGGGCTTCCCGGCAGGCGGGTATGGATGATCCTCATAATCTAAGCTTTTTCCTGGAGCCTGCGGATATGACGATCGCGGTGCCCGCGGATAACTATAAAAAATCGGTGATCACGGGGTCGGTAAGCCAGCAGGAGTACGAGGAGCTGGCCAGGGAGAAGGAGCCTATCTACAAAGAGATGGAGCCTTTGTCAAAAAAATATGAAAAGGCCGGTGAAGCATTGCGTGCGGCGCAGAAGGCGAAGAAGGATGATACCTACATCGATACTTTGCGTTACCGGGCAGCGGCCATACATGATCAGTTCGACCCTTATTTTGCCCGGGCTGCACAAGTAGATTATGCGTTCTTCGCTTCCCATCCGCAATCCTATGTGACGGCATTCGAACTGCGTTTTCATACCAGCAGCCTGCCGCTGGATTCGGTGAAGCTTTTTTATGCACGGCTTGGGTCCGCGGTGCAGCAAAGCACCTCGGGTAAGGCCATTGCCGACGAGATAGAGAAGCTGGCAGCGGGCTCGCCCGGGAGCATGGCGAAGGATTTTACGGCCAGCGAGGTCGATGGGAATAAGCTGACCCTTTCTTCGCTGAAGGGGAAATATGTCCTTATC
>DASZVM010000758.1:0-3359 GCA_035547295.1 Puia sp.
CTTTGGCATGTGTCCTGGCGGCTTTCAGCGCTTCGGCGACAGAAGGGTAGGTGTCGCCTTGCAGACCGTATGACCGGGCCTGTTCGGCTAATTTGTCCTCCGGCAGGGCGCGGGGTATATCCGCCCGGGTGAAATAATAATGGGCAGTGGAAGGCAGCAGGGCCAGGGCCCGCTGGATGTCTTTATCGCCTACCATCCCGATGACGATGTGCAGCTCCTCATGATCCGTCACCTCTATCTGCCGCACCAGCTGCCGTATGCCGTCCTCGTTGTGGGCTACGTCAAGTATGACGTCCGGATGCTCATCCACCAGCTCCCAGCGGCCATGCAAACCCGTTAGCTTCTTTACATGTTGTAACCCGTGATGTACAGCTGCCGGCTCGAGCTTCCAGCCTTTGGCGCGCAGAAGATGTGTGGCAGCCAGGACTGTTATGAGGTTCTTTGTCTGATAAATACCAGGTAGGTCGAGCTGATAGATCTCCTTGTCATCGGATACGGGGCTGGTGCTTACTTCTGCGATGAGATGGTGACGGTGATAACGCCAGTCGGAGACGAAACGCTGCTGATCCGCATAGGTCAGGGGGGCGTCCTCGTCCCCTGCTTTTTGTTCAAATACGGGTGCGGTATCGTGGTGATGTTCGCCGATGACGACGGGAGTCTGTCTTTTTATGATGCCTGCTTTTTCAGCCGCAATGGCAGGCAAGGTATCGCCCAGCATATTCATGTGGTCATATCCTATGTTGGTGATGACGGAGAGCTCCGGTACAATGATATTTGTGCTGTCCAGCCTGCCGCCTAATCCTACTTCTACGATGGCGATGTCCACTTGTTCCACGGCGAAATAATCAAAGGCCATGGCCACCGTCACTTCAAAAAAGGAGGGATCGATGGTTTCGGAGAGCAGGCGGATGCGTTGTACGAAGTCGACCACGAAGTCTTCCCGGATCATTTGCCCGTTGACCTTTATCCTTTCCCGGAAGTCTTTCAGATGAGGGGACGTATAAAGACCCGTGCGATAGCCGGCCGACTGGAAGATGGCCGCCAGCATATGGCTGGTGGAGCCTTTCCCGTTGGTGCCTGCCACATGTACCGTAGGGAAGCTCCGTTCGGGTCTGCCCAGAAATTCGCTGAGACGTATTGTATTGACGAGGTCCTTCCGGTAAGCTGCTGTACCGATGCGGCTGAACATAGGCAGCTTGCTGAAAATATAGGCTAATGTTTGCTGGTAATCCATGGCTGCCGCAAAGATACGGGGGCCTAATTATGTACCCTAAAGTTAAAGATAAGCGTGCCGACAGATTCGTCTGATCCGCCGTTGAATTTTATCTGTTTCGCTTTACGAATGGCGATAGCCTTCAGGGATGCATCGGATGTGGTCGAACCACGTGGTTGATAAGTGGCGTCTGTCACACTCCCATTTGCATCGACATGGATGTCGACGGCAACTTTTGCATTCTGGTTAAAGTCATCGGTAAAAGAGGGAAGACCAGTGATCCTGCGGCCTGCGAGTCCCCGGGATATGGCAACGCCGGAATTACCCGTGCCTCCTCCCGTGTAATTATTGGAATTGGGATTCCCGCCAGGCGCGCCCTGGTCGCCGTGGCCGCCTGCGATGCCCTGGTTGCTGCCCGGCTTGTAGTCGTCTGCGTCATTGCCCCCTGTACCTGTGCCGTTGACCCCATGCATGAGCGCCTTGGGTTTTGGCTTGGGCGGAGTAGGCATGGTCTCGGGAGCTTTGACCGCCTTAGCTGTCTTTTTTACTACTTCCTTATCGGGGATCTTCGTGGCATTCGGTTTTGTTACGGCTGCTTTTTTTACGACGGGCGCATCTTCCTTGTTGTTATCATCCGTCTCTACATCTTTTGCCGCCTCTTTCTCCACTACGGCCTGTTTGGGCGGAGTATATTTTTCATGGTCCTCGGAGGAGGGTTTGCCCGGCAGATAAGGCTGATCTGTGCCCAGGCCCTGGTCGCTGTTGCCCAGGTTCACTTCAATGCCTTCTTCAATAGCAGGAGGGGGCTGCACGGGCAGGGTCCAGCTGATGGCAAACAGGAGCACCGCCAGCAATATGCAGATGCCCAGGGTATACCCTGAAGCCCTGAGGTTCTTTTGCGATTCGAAATTATCCGCCATATGACCGTAGTTCTGCATATAAAGTTAGGATATATACTTATAACGTAACAAATTACAAGCTAATTGCCGGCTGAATGCCTCATAAAATGTTAATATTCCGGAGACTTCCGGTGGCATACTTTTTTCGGCGGGTGTGTAAAATCGATTTTTATGGCTACGGTAACCGATGTCGGGCTGAAATTACAGAGCCCTGCCTTTAAGGATGGCGAGGATATCCCCCGCAGGTTTACGTGTGAAGGTGAAAATGTAAATCCATCTTTGGAGATAACGGGCTTGCCCCGGCAAACACGCACGCTGGCCCTTATAGTCGAAGATCCTGATACGGGGCATGGTGTTTTTGACCACTGGCTGGTGTGGAATATTCAACCCAACGAGACCATCAGAGAGAATAATGTCCCCGGTGTATATGGGCGGAATGGTTTTGGAAAAAATGGATATGGGGGACCTTGCCCTCCGCAAGGCAAGCATCGTTATTTCTTTCATATTTATGCGTTGGATGGGGAACTGGACCTTCCGCCCGGCTCATCGAAGAAGGAGCTGCAGGCTGCCATGCAGGGGCATATACTGGCCACTGCCGATCTGATGGGGCAATATGAAAAAGGGAAATGATGTCCAAAGGCCTTTCATTTGCAGCGCTTTTATTCTCTGCCCTCGTGCTGGTGCCGGGTATGGCGCATTTATTGGAGATGCCGCACAAAATGCAGCTGACGCAGGAAAGCTATGGTACCGTGCAATATATCTATGGCGGCTGGGCTATATTGGGAGTATTTCAAATTGCAGCGATCGTCTTTAGTTTGCTGCTTTATTTCCGGGGAGGAAGACCGCCGCTTGCCCTGGTTGCCGCTGCATTGCTGGCTTGTACGCTGGGGATCTTTTTTATATGGACCTATCCTGTCAACCGGGTTACGCAGAATTGGTCCCTCGTGCCTGAGAACTGGGAGACGTTGCGTATCCGCTGGGAGTATTCACACGCTGCCGGCGCCCTGTTGGAATTGATAGCGTATATTTTGTTATTGTTCGCAGTATTGTGGAGGCCCCAGGTCCGGCAGCCGGGTCTATGACCTTCTTTTATATTTCATGGGGTAATGAATGTCATAAGCCATTTCATAACCTGCATTGGATACAACGGCGAGCCTTTTATCACGTCTTTTTTTTGCGATTAAATAGATAGCTGAGCAGGTCGCTGCGGCTGCTGCCAGGGTCGTAAGGGCTGTAATAGCTATCAG
>DASZVM010000759.1:0-5283 GCA_035547295.1 Puia sp.
GGGTCCGTAAAGCCTTCCTCCAGCGCGTAAGTGAAATATGACCAGTTGCCGTTGAACTTGACACCCGTGTTCATATTGCTCTTGAGCTTGTAGTCAAAGTTGAAACGCGCATTATACTGCTTGTAATCATTTTTGATCTGAAGACCATTTTCATTCTTGACACCTACGGATGCAAAAAAATTGGACCTTTCCCCGCCTCCCGTGGCAGACACATTATAGTTCTGAAGTTTGCCGTCCCGCATGATGACATCCCACCAGTCCGTATTGGGATAACGCAGGGGGTCTATCATGCCCAGGGCCATCCACTGATCGATAGTCCCATTCTTATACAGCTGGTTGGCGGGCAGCGTATTGACAGCCGAGCGGCGTTGTTCGATCGTCAGGGCCAGGGGATAGTTCGCCAGGAAATCGATACCCTTCGTGGGCTTCTCCAGGGCTGCATTACCGTTAAAAGCAAAAAGGGTTTTACCAGCCCCCTTGCCCGTCCGTGTGGTGATCAGGATGACACCATTGGCAGCCCTCGATCCATAGACAGAGGCCGAAGCCGCATCCTTCAGGACAGACACGGTCTCGATGTCGTTGACATTTATCCGGTTGATGTCCACGTCCGGTATACCGTCCACGACGATCAGCGGGTTACTGTTATTGGGTGTGCCCAAACCCCGGATCAAAAGCGCAGCCCCATTCCTGCCCGCCATGCCGGTGGACTGCGTTGCCGCAAGACCAGGCACCATGCCCGTGAGCCCCACCGAAATATTCGGTATGGAACGACCCGTCATCTTCTCATCCACATTTACCGTACCTACGGCGCCGACGAGGTTGACCTTTTTCTGACGGCCGTAACCAACTACCACCACATCGTTTAGCGCGCTGACCTTCGGTTCCAGCGTGATATCGTAGGTGGCCTTGTCGCCGACAACCACCTTGGCAGTGGCCCCATTGGCGGATGAAAAGATAAGCGTGGCGCCGACGGCCGCCCTGATGGAATAACGGCCGCTCGAATCAGTAGTGGTCCCCGTGCTCGTCTTCTGGACCATGATCGAAACGCCCGATAAAGGGGCGCCCGCCATGTCCTTTACAACGCCGGTAACCGTTTTTACCTGCGCAACGGACAACAGGGAAATAAAAAGAAAGGAAAAAAACAATGTTAGCTTACGAAGGGAGCTATGGCCCAGTGGGGGAGTCATGTGTAGCATAGCAATCGTTTTGGAGTTTTAATGTCCCACCCCAAACTTGATTAAAAAATCTGAAATCGTTTTCATATCCGTAGCGATTTATTTACGCAAACGGTTGCGAAGATTTTTCTAAACCACGCCTTAATAAACTGATAATCAATGTATATAAATCTCAAGAAAACCCCCGCAATAACGAACGACATCGGGCCAGCAGCTGCAATGCCCCACCAGCCAGCAATTCAACGCCATAAGGTATGCAATCCTCGTTAAAAGTAACTTTAGGATGATGAAGAAAATAAGCATCGTTCTCCGCCGTTTTTGCCCCTAAAAGATAAAACTGCGCCGGCATCATCCTCGAATAAAAAGCAAAATCCTCTCCGATGAGATAAGGCCTGCTCTCTGTAATATTGCCGCTGCCGAATATCTTTTCCTGTACAGGCGCCAGGGCCATATGGATACGCTCATCATTCCAAAGGCTTGGATAATACGCAGTGAATTCCAGCTCCATCCTGCAGCCATGAGCAGACTCCAGCCGCCGTAACAACTCCCGGAGCTTTTCCACCAGCTCATTATATGTTTCGAGATAGAGGCTCCGCAATGAACCCTGCAGCAGCACCTCAGAAGGTATCACATTAAAGCTGGGCCTGGCCAGGGTCTCTACATGGGCAAAGGCAAGCACGGAGTCGGGCGGGTCAGGCTGAGCCCCTGTAATAGCCCTTGCTTCGGTGATCAGCTGGCCTGCCGCCAGCACAGGGTCGATCACCTGGCGCATATCTCCCGGATGTCCTCCATTTCCATGGATCCGGATAGCAAAATTGCCGACATTGGCAAACGACTCCCCTATCTTATATCCCAGATGTCCCAGGGGCAACAACGGGAGAACATGCAGACCCAGGGCAGCATCGACGTCATTGAGCATACCGCTTTCCGCCACCAGCTGCCCACCCGACTTGCCTTTCTCCGGACTGCGCAGCGAACTCTCCTCCGAAGGCTGAAAAAGGAGTTTGACCGTCCCCTTGAAACCGGCCTCCTTTAATAAATGCGCCGCCCCCAGCAGAATGGCCATATGCAGGTCATGACCACAGGCATGCGCACACCCATCCGTCAGGCTCCGGAAAGACAGATCCGTATCCTCCAGGACTGGCAGGGCATCCATGTCTGCACGCAACAGGATCGTAGGCCCCGGACCCTTTCGCAAAGTCCCGATCACACCCGTGGATACTACCCTTTCCGTAGGGATCTGCAATTTTTTCAGCTCCTCTTCTACAAGGTCGGCCGTTTTGAACTCCTGGAAACCCAGCTCGGGATTTTGATGCAGCTGCCGCCTGATACGTACCAGTTCATTGAATAATTGCGCTTCCATATGCAAAAGTACGGAGCCCCGGCTATTTCATAAAATACCATTTTAGTCTACAAAAACAGTAGACTTATATGTATCTTTACGGAACCAGCCCCTATCCTTTGATACTTTTTCCGGCAAATTGACCATATTTATACTAACTTAATCGCCTGTTTGCCGCATCGGGCATTTCTCAAACCAAATGGAAACAACGCTTATGAGGAAAGAATACTCCGGAGAGCAGGAACTTATCCTGGCGCTGCGAAACGGCAGGTCGCCGGCATTCCGCCTGCTCTATACAGATTACGGTCCCCGGTTGTACGGTTTCTGCAAAAGATCCGGGCTTTCTCCCGAAGATGCCCGGGAGATCGTACAGGAGACATTCATCCGTGTCTGGGAGCACCGCCAGGACATCCGGACTGACACATCCTTCAGCAGCTACCTTTTTACCATCGCCCGCAACCTGATCTATAACTCGCTCCGCCGCACCGCATACTGGGAAAAATACCTTCGCGATACAGGCGTCCGCCAGGCAGCCGGGACATTTACACACCTTCCGGCAGATGAACGGGAGCTTCAGCGGCTTATCGGCGAGGCCATCCGCCAACTACCGGATAAATGCCGGCAGATCTTCCGGAAAAGCCGTTATGAAGGTTGCTCCAACCAGCAGATCGCCGAAGAAATGGCCATCTCCAAAAGCACCGTGGAAAACCAGCTGAACAAGGCCCTCAGGTCCATACGCGTATTCCTGGAAAAAAATGGCTATGGACCTACTTCGCTAACTGCTTCTGCCGGTCTATGGTACATATTAATCAATTTTGCCAGTAAACAAATTTTTTAAAGGCCGTAGGTGCAGCATCGTTCTCATGTGTATCTACAGTAATGAAGGCCGATCAAAACATATCTTGTGAATAAGGATCTTCTCAAACGTTATTTTGAAAATACCTGTACGCCGGATGAGCGGGAAAAAGTAGCGTTATGGTTGTCGGCTCCCCAGCACCGGGAGGAAGTGCTTGCATATATGGAAGAAGAATGGGGCCGCTGGCTTCCATCCAAAGAAGATCTCGACGCAGCCGCAAAAGAGGCGGACCTTCCTTTCAGCACCCTGTTCAGACAGGCTACGGCAGCTGAAAAAAGAGGGTCCGGAAAGCTTATCTCCCTGTTCACGGGAAAAAGCCGGATGACAAAGATCCTTTCCGGCATAGCCGCCTCCCTCCTGTTCCTGCTTGCAGGCGCATGGATCGGCTACTATTATCATGGCAGGTCCCTGCAGGGGTCAAAAGCTCCCGTGTACTATGCCACGGCGCAAACCCTGCGCGGACAACGGTCCAAATTGGTATTGAGCGACGGGTCCGAAGTCTATCTGAATGCGGAAAGCCGCCTATCCTTTTCAAATGAGGTCAGTACCCGGCCTGTGGTATACCTGGAAGGCGAGGCCTTCTTCAAAGTGCCCGAAAAGGAAAAACCCCTGATCATAAAGACCAGGGACCTCGTGGCCACCACAAAAGGCTCTCAGTTCAATATCTCCGCCTTTCCAAAGGACAGCACCATAACTGTGTCGGTGGAAAAAGGCAAAACGGAGATCAGCACTAATAACGAAAAAACCTTTCCCCTGATAGCCCTGCGGATACCGCACCGGGACTCGACGGCACGGAACGACACACCCGCCGCAACGCCGGGGTCGAAAATAATGCCCATGCTGGCTATCCGCCCCCTCGTTATAAAGGCCAACGAATCCGTCACCTATGACAAACACAACAAGCTGGCTACTGCGCCGGCCAGGCTGAATGAAGAGGAGCTTCGCTCATGGAAAGATGGGTTCATCTATTTCAACCACCCCGACTCCGCAGCCCTGGTGGACAAGCTGGAAAGATGGTTCGACGTGGAAGTAAGCCTGAATACAGGCGGCATCCCGCTGAAGACAATGAATTGCGGGTTAAAAAATGCTACGCTTGTCGAAGTGCTCGATCACATCGGCAACGACCTGGGGCTCGACTATCGCATCGAGGGAAAGCATGTATACCTCGACCGGCGCACAAAATAAGGACTAACCATTCATAGCTACGATATCAACGGTTTGATTGCCATTGTTGCTGTTGCCTGATAATATCCTTCAGCAAGGACCATACAGCCATAACCTTTCCATAAGATAACATTGACTTGCAGGACCGCCTTTGTGCGGCCCCGGGAGAACATTTGCATAAAATATAAATACCAAATATTATGCTGCTGACTTACAAACGATCTTCAATGATTATCCTGATCATCACCTCTGTGATGGCATCCTGCAAAAAAGACAATAAACTCAGCAACCTGGCAGGCTTTACCGCATTCAGTATAAAAGAGCTGAATAACGTGACCTTCACTATCGATGAGACTTCAGGCACTATCTCCAACAAGGACAGCCTTCCCTTTCAATCCAATGTGTCGGCCCTGACGGCTGTCTTTACCACTGTGCCCAACGCCACCGCAAAAGTGGGAACCACCGCACAGGTGTCCGGGTCTACGGTGAATGATTTCAGCCACACCGTCAACTACACCGTAGTGGCGCAGAACGGCTCGACCACACGCAGCTATGCGGTAACGGTCAACGTGGCAAAACTGGACCCTAAGACGGTGAGCTGGCAGCGGCTGACAGCTGACGCAGGATGGGGTAACTACCACAATCTCGTCGCCGGTTATTTCAACAATAAATTCTATGCCTACGGCGCTACCCTGGGCCTGTCCAATTCCATTACCTTCGGGGCATATTCTTCCACCGACGGCGCC
>DASZVM010000760.1:0-3432 GCA_035547295.1 Puia sp.
GTAACCTGAGTAGGCGCTGTCCAATACCCCTTTGGAGAAAAGCTGGCCATTGCGCAGTGCCTGGTCCCATTTGTACAGGTCGCGCACCGTGCTGAATATATTTTTGTCCCCGTATACCTGGTCCAGGAACTCTATGCGGTACTTTTTTCCCGTCTGATAGTAAGACTGCATGGCTGTGGCTGAGTCCGCCTGGGTATAGACATAGGTGTCCTGCATCTGCAGAGGCTGGAAGAACGTCCTGGCAAGATAGTCAGGATAGGGGAGGCCGGAGGCCTTTTCAATGATCAATGCCAGTAAGGCATAGTTGGTGTTGGAATATTCAAAATGCCTGCCCGGCGGCGTGCCTCTTGTTTCCCGGGGATGATCGATGATGTATTGAAGCACGTCGGCATTGGAAAGGAACTTATGCTTGTCCCAACCGCTGCGATCCATAAAATGCACGTAGTTGCGCAAACCGCTGCGATGGCTCAACAGCATCTCAATGGTGGTTGCATTATCGGGAAATCCTGTCAGGTATTTTGAAACAGGGTCATGAATGTCCAGTTTGCCTTCCTGCCATAATTTTAAGGTGGCCATGGCAGTAAAGGTCTTGGATACGGAAGCAAGGTGGAAGGCCGTATGGGTATCCAATGAATCCTCTTTTTTCTCGGGATATTTGAACCCTTTATATCGTTCGTATAATACTACACCATTTTTAGCGACTAAAACGCTCCCGTTAAAACGGCCGGAGGTCAGGCTGTCGAAAAAATGCGCAGTAATAGCGGAATAATGATGCATTTCCGTCTCTGTCAAAGCCGGCGTGGTAGTATTCGCAGGGTTCAGCGTGTCCTTCCCCGGGATGGCAGAAGGCTGTGCGGCCTGGCCGCAGGATGCCAATAGGGACGCGGATAAGACTAAAAGAACGATCGCTTTCAAAAGGAATTATATTTTTTTGGGTTAGAAAACGGCAAAATTAGAATAATCCGATGTTACTTTGCACTTCCAATTTGGAAAAGTAACGTAAAAAGAAGGGCAAAATTATGGCAGATAAAGAATCTACAAGTTATCCCAAAGAAAAGATTAACATTCTTTTCTTAGAAAATATCAGCGACGCTGCCGTCAAATATTTTAAAGACGCTGGTTATGCCTCCGTCCGCAAACTGGGAGGTGCTTTATCGGAAGAGCAACTGATCAATGAAGTTAAGGATGTGCATCTGCTGGGTATCCGCTCAAAGACCCAGATCACGGCCAAAGTGCTGGATGCTGCTAAAAAATTACAGGCCATCGGCTGTTTCTGCATCGGTGTCAACCAGGTAGATCTGAAGGCGGCTACCAGTCACGGGGTCGTTGTATTCAATGCTCCCTATTCCAATACCCGTTCGGTCGCTGAGCTGGTGATCGGACTGTCCGTTATGCTGATAAGGCGTATACCGGACAAAAGCAAGGCTGCTCATGACGGCATCTGGCTAAAAGAGTCGAAGGGAAGCTATGAACTGAGGGGTAAAACATTGGGGATCATAGGTTATGGGAATATCGGCACCCAGGTAAGCATCCTTGCGGAAGCCATGGGCATGAAAGTGATCTTCTATGATACGGTGACCAAGCTGCCACTTGGCAATGCAATGGCAAAAAAGACCCTCAAGGAAGTGGTCAGCCAGGCCGATATCGTGACGTTGCATGTGCCGGACACCCCTCAGACAAAGAACCTCATCAATAAGACGGTGCTGAAACAGTTCAAGAAGGGATGTATCCTGCTGAACTATGCCAGGGGAGGGGTCGTCGACCTGGAAGCGTTGGCCGTATGCCTGCAAGACGGCTCGATATCGGGAGCCGCCATCGACGTATTTCCCTGGGAGCCAGAGAAGAATGGTGATCGGTTTGAAACTCCAGTACAACACATGCCCAATGTGATCCTCACTCCGCACATCGGCGGGTCTACGGAAGAAGCCCAGGAGAATATTGGTGGGGATGTCAGCAATAAGCTTTTCCAATACCTCGAGACAGGCATGACCATCGGCAGCCATACCGTTCCGCCGCTGAGCCTGCCGCACCAGGAAGGTACCCACCGGATCCTGCATATCCATAAGAATGTGCCGGGTGTGCTGTCCGAGATCAATACCACGCTCTCCAAGCATAATATCAATATCCTGGGCCAGTATCTGAAGACCAATGATGAAATAGGCTATGTGGTCCTGGACGTAGATAAACGCCTTTCCAAACAGGCATTGGAGCTGTTGAGAGAAGTAAAGCAAACGATTAAAACACGACTTTTGTATTGATATTCAGTTTTTTATTGCAGATATCAATAATTAAACTTGAAATCTCTAACCCCTTTTCTCACGGCTGAGTGGCGCAAGCTGGTCATGGCCAATTATTCTGTAGACCGGACGGTACTTCAGGCCTATCTGCCTGTCCACACAGAGCTGGATGAATGGAAAGGTCAGACCTACGTCAGTCTGGTAGGGTTTATGTTCCGGAAAGTAAAAGTAAGGGGGTTGGCAGTACCTTATCATACGGAGTTCCCCGAAGTTAATCTTCGTTTTTACGTCAGACGGAAAGAAGGGAATGAATGGAAAAGGGGAGTGGTCTTTATCAGCGAGATCGTCCCAAAGCCGGCCATTACCTGGATAGCCAACACCCTTTTCCGCGAGCGCTACAGGACCCTGCCCATGCGCAACGAGGACCACGCAAAGGAAAATACTCTGAAGGTGGGCTATCAGTGGAAATACAAAGGTAGCTGGAATACATTGAAGGTAGACGCCGATGCGCAGCCCATCGCGCTGGAGCCGGGCAGCAAGGAAGAATTCATCACTGAGCATTTCTGGGGATATACGGCTATAGGGCCGGCATGTTGCGGAGAATATGAAGTGGCGCATCCCCGCTGGAATATCCATCCCGTCCACAGCCACGGCATCGAATGTAACTTTGGCGACCTATACGGACAGGCATTTGCCGGATTAAAAGATCAGACGCCGGCTTCAGTCTTTCTTGCCGAAGGTTCTCCCATAAAAGTTTTTAGCAAAAAAATTATAGCATAGGTCAGTGCAGATCTTTCAATATGCGTTTAGCCCGTACCCGAAAGGCCGGTGGCGCCTGATCCCATTGCTCCCGGATGATCAGCTTTAATTCCGGCAGGATATCGGGATATTTTTGGGAAAGGTTTTGCAGCACGGTCAGAGAAAATGCCTTGACTGCAATAGGTGTTGCCGGGTTCCCGGCATATTCAAAACAACGGTTCATCACCCGGCCATGGAACTTCGCAGGGATATCCACATCCTGCAAAAGCCGTATGGAATTCCGGACAACAGCGATATGCAAACCACCTTTATCGAGATTGTCCAGCAGCTTCCCAAAATAGGGTATGATCAGCTCCGGATGACGCCGTACCACATAGCTCAGGGGCCAGGCCGCCCTTTGCGTGACCCGGTATTCCCCTTTGAAAAAAAGACGCAT
>DASZVM010000761.1:0-4585 GCA_035547295.1 Puia sp.
TGGGGATGGTCTGTTTTATATTCCTTTATCATTTCGCATATTCCAGAATATTCGTCCTGATCAGCTTTGCAGCCTTTTGTACGATCCTGCTGACCACCAGGGGCGGGCTTATAGCAAGGGCTTTTTACAGGCAGAAGATGAACAAGGTCACCAGGAAGGTAGTCATCGTGGGATATAATAGTGTCGCCAAAAAGCTGGCATATAGTTTTACAGAGAAGGACGGCCGGTTGTCTGTGGAAGGTTATTTCGAGGACCCCCGTCATATCCACGAATTGTCTGACCGGCCCATCATCGGCAATATCGACGAGTGCATCAGTTATGCCATCAACAACCGGATCAGCGAGATATATTCGACTATTTCACCGGAGGCGAACGCTTCCATTTACGATATGGCTCAGACGGCGGAGAAGTCCCTTATCCGATTTAAATTCGTACCGGATCTCAAGCTGTATGTCAATCGTGATATCCACCTGGAATACCTGGATGAGCTGCCTATTCTTTCGCTGCGGCCCGAGCCGCTGGAAGACCTGGGCAACAGCATCAGGAAACGTGTTTTTGACATCCTCTTCAGCCTTGTTGTCATCATCTTTGTGCTCTCCTGGCTGACGCCTTTGATCGCCATCCTTATCAAGCTGAGCTCGCCCGGACCTGTGTTTTTCAGACAATGGCGCTCAGGAAAGGACAACAAGCCATTCCGGGTCATCAAGTTCCGAAGCCTTGCCGTCAACGAAGACGCTCATACGAAGCAGGTGACCCGTGGCGATAGCCGCATTACGCCCCTGGGGAAATTCCTTCGTAAGAGCAACCTGGATGAGTTGCCCCAGTTTTTCAACGTGCTGGCAGGCTCTATGTCGGTGGTAGGGCCCCGGCCCCATATGCTGCGTCAGACGGAAACGTATTCCAAGATACTGGGGCAATATATGATCCGTCATTTCGTAAAGCCAGGGGTTACGGGCTGGGCCCAGGTCAGCGGGTTCCGGGGTGAGATCAAGCGGGAGGATCAGCTGCGCAAGCGTATAGAGCATGACATCTGGTATCTCGAGCACTGGAATCCCTGGCTGGATATCCGTATTATTTTTCTTACGTTATATATAACTTTCAAAGGGGATAAGAATGCATTCTGACGGCACCGAATAAGACCAGAGATAGCCTGACTTTCCCGTTGTGTGATAAAATTCCCTTTTTGGGAATTTTTCCATTTTATAAGAGGCTGGGTCAGTGATAGATACAAATTGGCATTTTTATGGGACTAAGGTTATACCCTTAAAATATCCATACTATGAATGCCCGTATCTAAATCATTTCGAGTCCCGTGTATCCGGCAAGCTAAGTTCGGAAATGAAAAAAGTTGTCGGCAGTCTTGCTGTCTGGGCCCAACAAGCCAGTCTGGACTCACTGGGATGCACACCTGCATGGAAATATTCTCGTTGCTGGTGCGGCGCTTATTTTGGCGCCAGGAGCAATGTTTTTCCTTTGTTGCAATATGAGATGAGAGGGGGTTTCTTTCAGGTGATGCAGGGATGTTGAATGCCGGTGCCGGAAAGGAAAGCCGTCTGGTCATTACGGTCAATGACCTTTCCGTTCTACAGCAGACCTTTTCGCTCAATGGAAATGATTATCTGAGTCTGCCGCCTGTGCAGGAGGTCTATGACGGAGTGGGGTATAGTGGTACGGCTGGGGAGAAGATCTGGGTGATCACCTATGCGGGTCGTCTGCCGTATACTGTGCTTACCCGTAAGAGCTTCCTACAAGCCTGACTCCGTTTATTTCAAGGAGGTCTTTGCCGGGCAGTCGGCTTCCCTTGGATGCAGACTCCCTGCTGCTGGACAGTCTGCTCGTGAGGTCTTCCCGGACAGTCTGGCAAAACCTGCTTTTGTCTCCGTACCTGCCCATGCTTTCAGGGAATTCGAGGATGGCCGGGTTGAACTATTGCGATCTGCAGGGATGGCTGATGCCGGGGGCCGGCGTTGGCAAGTGATCTTTTATTTATACCTTATCTTATATACCAGGATGACCAGGGCAAACAGGAGGGTGATGCCGTTGGCAAGATAGATGGGAAGGTTGTTTGTAAATACTCCGTAAAGCAGCCATAGCAAGGTACCGAAGGTGAACAGCGCATACATCGACAGGGATATGCTTTGGGTATCTTTTGTGCGGATGGTCTTTATTGCCTGGGGGAGGAAGGAAAAGGTTGTACAGGCTGCAGCCAGCAGACCGATGAGGGTGATGAAGGTCACTTGAAAAATTTCAGGGAAGATACGGTTTTTTCGCAGCGTGCGGGGAGATGGTGTAATTTGTCCTACATTTAAACGATATTTGGAAAAATTGCACCTGCATGGCGAACAATGAGCTGAATAATGAGCTTGGCCCCATCGTCCAGAAGACCATGGCGGATGTGGTGGAGATCAGGCTACGGGAATATCTGAAAGAGAAATCCTTTAAGCCGGGTGATCCCCTGCCCAAGGAGCTGGAGATCGCCCAATCGCTGGGGGTGAGCAGGAATGTAGTACGGGAGGCGTTGAGCCGGCTGCGTATGTTGGGGATGGTGGAGACGAAGAAGAAGAGGGGGATGGTGCTGGCACGCCCGGATATACTCAGCTCTTTTGAAAGGGTATTGGACCCGCTGATCATCGGCGAAAGCACGCTCCGCGATATATTTGAGATACGTCTTACCCTGGAAGTGGGGCTGGCCGATCTCCTTTATCTCCGCAAGACCAAAAGGGATGTGGAAGAGCTGGAGCAGATAGCAAAGAACCAGAAGGTGACCGGGGCCCGGCAGACCTTTCGTATCAAGAATGAAATAGCCTTTCACGGGAAGATATACCAGATGACGGGGAATGAGACACTGCAGCGTTTCCAAAACATGCTGCTCCCTGTATTCGGCTACCTGGTGAGCCTGGAAAAAGTTCCCATCATCGGCAAAGTATCCCATCTCGATCTGGTAGAGATATTAAAGCATGGCTCCAAAGAGGAGTTCCGTCAGGGGATGCTGCAGCACCTTGAACATCATTTTGCCAAACTAAAGAAAAACCCCTGATCTCGAGGAGGTAAGCGGGCGTAACAACCTGACCGTCCAAATTTTTTTTGGCCGGAAAGGTATTTTATGTCTACATTTGTTATGTAGTACATAACTACTAATATACTTTATCCTCCCTCAATCATATTTATCAACTGTTTACAAAACGATTCAACTGCGTATGAAATCGATCAACTTGTCATTCCTTCCGCTGCGGTCGCTAGTCCTGGTCGCAGTATTATTTCTCACCCGGCAATCCTTCGGACAGACGGTACCTTTCACGGGGAAGGTCGTCGACAGTACCGGCAAAGGCCTGGAAGGGGTTAGCATCATTCTAAAGGGCCAGAAAAGGGCTACTACCACGGATGCCAGCGGCGCTTTTAGCCTGTCGATCCCTGCCGGCCGGGCTACCCTGATGTTATCCGCGGTGGGTTATGCCTCTCAGCAAATAAGCGTGGGCGCTGCGCAGCGAGAGGTTACCATTACGCTCAACCGCAGTAATGAGGCCATGCAGGACGTCATCATCGTGGGTTATACGCAGCAAAGCCGTGCGAAGACCACCGCTGCCGTCAGCAAGCTGGACATGGCGGAAATGAAGGACGTCACCAGTCCTAACCCCGTGCTGGCCTTACAGGGCAAGCTGCCTGGCGTATCTGTCCCTGTCAGCTCCGGTCAGCCGGGCGCTTCTCCCGTGAATATCATCATCCGGGGCGGCACCAAGCTGAATGTATATGGCACCGGCATCGGGGGCAGCGGCGGCAATGCCATCGGCAGCAGCGATGCCAATAGCCCGTTGGTGATCATCGATGGGGTCTTCCGGCCCATGGCGGATGTCAACCCTTATAATATCGAATCGCTGCAGGTGATGAAGGATGCGGCGGCTACGGCCATTTATGGCGCCCAGGGCGCTGCGGGGGTCATCGTGATAAAGACAAAGAGCGGCAAGTACAACAAGAAAATGACGCTGACGATGAACCATCGCACCACCTGGGAGACCAATTCACGGACGCTGAACTATATGGATGCGGAGCAATACCTTCGTCTGGCCCGTACCACGGTGTTCAACACGCATGATGCGCTGAACAAGGACAACCTGCTGAACAAAGGCGGTTTCTCCGCCGGCACCAAGGTTTATACGACCAAGGGACAGTATGGCAAGGATATCAACCTTACGGCCCTTTACGATAACATCGTTGCGGTGGAAGGACAGGAATATGTAGACAACCTGCTGAAGCATGGATATAAGACCATGGACGACCCCATCAATCCCGGCACCAAGCTGCTGTATGCGGACAACCATTACCAGGACCTGCTCTGGAACACAGGCACTACCAACAACGAGAATATTTCCATCGACGGAGGCAGCGACAAGGCCAGCTATTTTCTCAGCACCAACTATATCAACCAGGCGGGCACGTTTGTCGGTACGAATTACAAACGTTATGATGTCCTGGGTAATTTCAGCTACAAGCCGTCCGACAATTTCAAGCTGGACGTTATGACGAATTACCAGAACATCCTGCCTAACTATGTTGGCGGCTTTGTGAACGAGCTGATCCGGGGCACCCG
>DASZVM010000762.1:0-2676 GCA_035547295.1 Puia sp.
GCCGTTGTACCTCGTCAAAAAAGGGAAAGAGCAATCCTATGCCTGGAATGAAGAGCAACGGAGAGGATGGGTGGAAAGACTCGGCGGAGGAAAAGAGGAAAGCGTCACAGTACAACGCTATAAAGGATTGGGAGAAATGAATGCCGATCAGCTTTGGGATACTACGATGAACCCCGATACCAGGACCCTGAAACAGGTGACTATCGAAAGTGCAGCAGAAGCCGATCGTATATTCAGCATGCTGATGGGAGATGAAGTAGCACCCAGAAGGGATTTCATCGAATCACATGCGAAATACGCCAAGCTGGACGTATAATTTTGAGATAAAAGCCGGAATATTCAATATTTGGTACTAATCTTGCGATTGAATAGCAGACACTAAATCAATAAATCATGTCAACTGTAACACTTACGGCCTACAATGTAAAGACGAAAGAAAAGAATGTACCTATTCAGGACGCAGTCATCACCAAAACAGCCAAAGGCGCTTACATGGCTCAGGGACATGATGGCAAGGGCAACAAGCTGACGACCCTTCTCGGCGAAGAAAAGGCCCTCGCTGCCATCCAGGCAGGAGTAGCCAAACAAGGCTGGTAAACAATGCTTTATACAATGCGAAATATGCCGGCGACCTGCTGTCGCCGGCAATGTCTTTTTTATAGCAGGAACCTGAATCCCACCGTAAAGCCTGCAAGGGCTGTACTGTTAAGCCCTGTCCCGATGAGGAATTGATTTTGTTTTGTATCATTCAGGCCATACTTGGTCGAACCATGTGCGTATTGCATGAAAAAGAGGTTTTGAAATCCTCCCTCGATCATGAATTTTTTCCCCAGGTTGAATGCAATGCCGGGATAAAACCCTGTAGTAATGGTATAACCTTTCGCATCCAGATAAGGAGTAGAGGGATCCGCGTTATTGGTGCCCTTCTGTCGTTGATATAACCCCAGCAGGTTGCCTTCCGCGAACACGTAAATACCCGGGATTATATCCTTATAACGACGTACAAAAAAGCCGGCCCCGTAATTATTTGTTTTTAAAGAGTTGCCATAGCTGGGATCATCGTCTTTTTTATTGGAATAGCCATACACCAGGGTGCCGCCTATCACCAGGTTATTTTTTACAGCTACGCCTAAGGACGGGGCTATATTTATATCCGTTTCTTTGTTGGTGCTGGATGCGCCCCCCGCCTTTGAGCTTGTCGTCCCAAATTGTATGTTCCCGCCAAGGAGTGCCGTGCCTTTGTTGATCTGCGCATTTGCAATGCTTGCAATAAAAATTCCAACGGTCAGGAAGGAGAATTTCATACTCATACTGTTTAAGGTTTTCTTTATCAACGCTGCGGCGCCTGTTTTATTGAAGCGATGGCTTGAGGGGCGCCAATGGATATGGCTCTCCGTGAGAAAGGGAGTATTGCCGCGGCTTGCCCGGTCGAAGGGCCCTTCCATGCTAGATCCTCTCCGCCCCGAAATAGCTGTGCAGGGATTTGGGCAATGCAATATGGTCCGGCGCCTGGTGGTTCTCCAGCAGACAGGCGACAATACGTGGTAATGCAAGGGAGCTGCCGTTCAAAGAATGCACCAGCTGGGTCTTTCCGCCCCCATCCTTAAAACGGATCTTCATCCTGTTGGTCTGGAATGCTTCAAAATTGCTCACCGAGCTGACCTCCAGCCATTTTTCCTGGGCCGCGCTGTATACTTCGAAGTCGTAGGTCATGGCAGATGTAAAACCCATATCGCCACCGCAAAGCCGCAGGATGCGATAAGGAAGCTCGAGGGACTGCAGGAGGCGCTCAACATGTGCTACCATCTCTTCCAGCGCTTCATAACTTTTTTCCGGATGCACCAGTTGTACCACTTCTACCTTATCGAACTGGTGCAGGCGATTGAGGCCCCGGACATCCTTTCCATAGCTGCCGGCTTCGCGACGGAAGCAGGGTGTATAGGCCGTCATCTTCAGGGGCAGCTGTGCTTCTTTTAGGATCTCGTCCCTGTAGATATTTGTCACCGGGACTTCAGCCGTCGGTATCAGATAGAGGTTGTCCTCGCCCACATAATACATCTGGCCTTCCTTGTCGGGCAACTGTCCCGTACCGCGTGCGGAAGCTTCGTTGACCATGATGGGAGGTTGAAATTCCGTATAGCCCGCAGCGGTATTATAATCCAAAAAATATTGGATAAGGGCTCTCTGCAGCCTGGCTCCTTTGTTGATATAAACGGGGAAGCCGCTGCCTGTGATCTTATTACCCAGCTCGAAATCGATGAGGTCATATTTTTTTGCCAGGTCCCAGTGCGGCACCGCGCCGGCAGGGAGCGCAGGCTTTTTGCCGCCTTCCCGGATGGTGACATTGTCGGCAGGTGTCTTTCCCCGCGGGACAGCCGCAGCCGGAAGGTTCGGCAGACGTATCAGCGTGGTATTCAGCTCTTCTTCGACAGCCGACAGTTTTTCCGCGATGGGGGACAGCGAGGCTTTCAGGGCGGCCACTTCCTGTTTTTTTGCTTCGGCCTCCTGTTTTTGTCCTTTGGACATAAGCTGTCCTATCTCTTTTGAGAACGCGTTTATTTTGGATTGCGTGGTATCAGATTCCAACTGCAGCTTTTTACGCTGGTCGTCCAGCTGTATGATCGTATCTACCAGCTGGGGTTCCGGAAAGTTCCTCACACCTAGTCTTTCCTTTAC
>DASZVM010000763.1:0-3491 GCA_035547295.1 Puia sp.
ACCATTGTCTGTCCTGGTGACCCTGATGCGTTGGTTACTCCATATTTTGCGATGGGGCAGACTGTCTAACAAAATATGGTATCCCTCTGCCAGCAGGAGCGCCGGGTGGTCAGTTGTGGAAGCGCGGGCGACCTCTTTGACTGCTGTCTCCTGTGCGGCTCCCGATGGGCGGAATAACGGTGTGACCCATACGATTGCGGTAATAAGCGCTGCTGCCGCGGCCAGACCGGCTATCCACCGGACAACGGTATTGCTTTTTCTCGCCGGCTGGGGCGTAGCTGCCAGGATCCGTTGCCTGATGACGGGAAAACGTTTTTCCGTGCTCTCCGGCTTCCAATGCGAAGTATGTTCTTCAACGAGCTTTTCGTTGTCCAGGCGCTGCTTAATAATCCTTAAGGAGGGATCCTGCCGGCAATATTCTTCGAATTCAAGCGCTTCTTCCGGTGTCAAATTATAATATTTGGGCAGTAGCATTTGAATCCTTTCCTGTATTTTTTTGGACTTTTCAGGCATGGTTGCTGTGTTTCAATTTCGTTATCTGAAAAATGTCGATCTTATCTCCCCTGGCGGGCAGTTTTTTTATGAAATACCCAGCATTTTTTTTATCTGCTGGGCGGCTTTGTATTTGATCCTGGCTACCATCTTTGTTGATATCCCGTATTTTGCAGCTATTTTTTTGTTCGTGCTGCCATTCTCAAGGGTTTCGAGCGCAATGGCCCCTTTTTTCCCTTTCAACTTTCCGGCATGCTCAATGGCAACCTGGTATAACCATTCCATATCCGGGTCTTCCAGGATCAGGGCGGCAAAATCCTCCTCAGCCCCTTCCTGTTTCTTTAGGGTGCGCCTAAAATTCAGACACATATAATATATAGTGCGGTAGAGATATTTTTCCAGCCCGGTCCCGGTATCGAATTGATGGAGGCTTGTCCAGGCAGCCATAAAGCTTTCGTCAACGATATCCTCGCTTTCAGGGAGGCCTCGCAGTAAACGGCGGGCAAATGCAAGAAGACGGGAGTGGAGCTTGAGATAAAAATGATCGAAGCCCGGCAGCGTTCGTTTATTGAAGAGCCTGATAAAGTCTTTGTCAGCGCCATCCGGCGCTTCGCTCTGTACGGGTAAAATACTCATAGCAGAATAGGTTGGTAAAAGGACACCAATAGATTAAACGCCCTTTGGATCAGATAGTAGGGTTGAGAATAGCTTGATAAAGAGGGGTCAGTGAACTTCCATGAAAGGCGTTCGTTGGAGGGAGACGAGCAGTAAAATATATTTACTTCTCTGATCGGGGAAAATCTTTGTAGCGTAGTCGGGTCGCACAGGACAACAGTTGTTTGACATGCAAAGCTAGAGGAATTTTTTTAACAAAAACAGGCCCGACTAACAATTGTTAGTATTTGTTGTTGCTAAAACCTTTTATTGTGTAGAAGCAACATCTAAAGTCCCAGCACCACCTTCAGCTTCACATACCCTGACTTGCTCACCGGCACTGTAGCCCCTGATTGCAGGATACAAAGATGACTGTCCTTTTCATAAGGATCTATCCGTGTCACCTGTTGTACATTGAGGATATAGCTGCGATGAGTGCGGACAAAATGAGTCGGGTCCAGCACCTGCTCGAAATAATTCATTGTCTTGTTTTTCAGGAATGCACCGTTATGCGTATGGATCTTTACATAGTCATCGCTCGCTTCCAGATAATGCACATCTTCAACAGGGATGATCTTGATCTTCCCGCCTGTTTTGACCACAATGCGCTGCGTCTGGGCAGGTGAATGCGCAGCCGTCTCCAGCAGCTGGCGGGTCTTCTCTCCGGATGAGATGGAGGGACCATCGTCCGTGGATGGGGATGGGCTGCCGGCCTGTGATGTGCCGGTATCCGTGGCTGCGGGTCCGTCTGATGAAGCTGCTGTGTCAGATGGTGTCCGGGCGCCTGATCCTGTCTGGACAGCTGATGCAGCCTGGGCAGCGGTATACTGGTCCAGCCATTTCCCCACGGCTTTGTCAAAACGCTGTTTGGTGAACGGCTTTAACAGATAGTCCACGGCATGGTTCTCAAAAGCCCGGATGGCATATTCATCAAAAGCCGTTGTAAAGATAACGGCAGGAGGGTCTTCCACCAGCTCGAGCATTTCAAACCCATTGATCTTTGGCATCTGGATGTCCAGGAAGATAAGATCGGGGCGGTGCTGCTGGATGGCCTTGATCCCTTCAAAGCCGTCCCCGCATTCCTGCACGACGGTGATCTGTGGGTAAGTTTGCAGGAATTCCTGCACGATCATTCTCGCAAGGGGCTCATCGTCTATTATAATTGCCTTTATCATGTGGTTGGTGTTGTATTTTGAGGAATTTTTACGATTGCTGTGAATATATTGCCATCGATACGGGTCTGAAGAAGGTCTCCACGGGCAAATAGAAGGTATAACCTTCTCTGTATGGATGTGAGCCCAAACCCTGCTCCTTGTTTGGGCCGGGAGGTATCGGGGTCAAAAGGATTTGCCACGGAGATCACGAGGTTATTGCCTTCGGCCTTTGCATCGATGGAGATGGTCACGGATTCGGTGGTGTCGTACAAACCGAACTTGATGGCGTTTTCCACAATGGGCTGCAGCAGCATCGGGGGCATGGTCATTACGAGACTTTCCTCATCACGATGGATATCCGTGGTGAGGCGGTGGCCAAAACGAACTTTTTCGATGTCCAGGTACAGCTCAAGGTATTGCAGCTCTTCAGCCAGCAATACGGACTGCTGCTCTTCTTCCTTCAGATTGCTCCGGAGAAAATCCGAGAGCTGCTGGATCATCTTCCGGGCCTGCTCCGGCCGGCTGCCGATGAGGGCGCTGATGCTGTTGAGGCTGTTGAACAAAAAATGGGGCGCGAGCTGCTGTCTCAGCTTGAAAAGCTCCGCCTCTTTCGCCAGCCGCTCGGCATCTGTCTTACGCTGCATCTGCTGCTGCTCCTCTTCGGAGGAATACCAGAGCACGCTGAGGATGGTCATACAGCCCACCTGGAGAAATATGATGTCAAACCGGACAGCCCATGACCTTGAAAAGAAATTAGCATAGCCGGGATCCAGACTGTTGAGCAAGGGTACGAGAATGCCTTTTGAGGCAATCGTTATCAGTATGCTAAGCCCCAGGCTAAGGAACAGGATATACCAGTAGCGTTCCTTTTTGGGGAGATAATATTGAAGGTTATTGCTGACAAAGCCACAGGACAGGGCAACAAGGGTGTTGGCCACGATGCTGTCTGACACCGCAACCCCGAACTTTAATCCAAACCCCATCAACAGAATGGTCTGCAGGAAGGCCCAAATGAGCCACCAGGAGATAAAGATGAGGAGGAACCTTCCGATGGATAGCGGTGATCTTGCCATATTATAGTAATTCCAGCAGCTTGTGTGTACCGTTACCCTGGATATGGGCTGCTTTTTTGTTGGTGAACTCTATATACCTGTCCGGATCATCCGTCTCCTGGATGCGTGAATATACTTC
>DASZVM010000764.1:0-3378 GCA_035547295.1 Puia sp.
AGATGGATGCGTTGCTGGCGAAAGTGATGACAGGGGCCTGATCAGGCGCGGGGGGCAAAATGCCGCGGGTATTCCGTGGACAAAACCAGGGCAGGTAGGTACAGGATGGAGGCCGTACAGGATATCCTATCTTAGGTGGAATTATGAGAACCATCCTCTTTCTTTTGCTTGGCATTACAGTTTCCTGCGGGATGCAGGCAGCGACCCCTGTCTTTTTACGATGCGAGTATTTGCAGGAACCCCTGGGTATCGATGCAGTCCATCCCCGTCTGACATGGCGAATGGAGGATAAACGCCAGGACGCAATCCAAAAGGCATACAAACTTACCGTCAGCACCGATTCGCTTTCACTGGTCCGTGATGCCTCCGGCGTATGGACCACCGGACGCCGCGATGCTGCCGATCAACTGGTGATCTATGACGGCCCTGCGCTGCAGCCCTTTACCCGCTATTACTGGCGCGTGGAGATCTGGGATAAGGACGGACAGCGTTCTGTCAGCAAAATAGCCTCTTTCGAGATGGGGATGATAAATACGGTTAACTGGAAGGGAGCCTGGATCAGCGACAGCCATGACAGGGACCAGCGGCGGGCCCCTTATTTCCGGAAGACGTTCCAGACGGCCAGGAAGGTGCGTTCGGCAAGGGCTTATATAGCTGCCGCGGGTTTGTATGAGCTATATATCAATGGTCATAAGATCGGTGATCATCGTCTGGATCCCATGTATACGAGGTTCGACAGACGTAATCTGTATGTTACGTACGACGTGACCGCCGATCTGCGATCGGGGGATAACGCCATCGGTGTTTTGCTGGGTAATGGCTGGTACAACCACCAATCTACAGCCGTATGGTATTTTCACCAGGCTCCCTGGCGGGGCCGGCCTTGTTTTTGCCTCGATATCCGCGTGACCTATGAGGATGGGAGCGTGGAGACCATTAGCTCCGGAAAAGACTGGAAGACCTCTCTCAGTCCCATCGTGCTCAACAGTATCTATACGGGTGAGCATATGGATGACCGTCTGAAGCAGGATGGCTGGGATAACACCGGTTTTATCGATACTGCGTGGAAAGAGGTGATCTATCGTTCCGCTCCATCGCAGCATGTGCTGGCTCAATCGCTGCATCCTATCCGGAATGCGGAGGAGGTACGACCTGTATCGGTTACGCACCTCAGCGATTCCGTATGGGTCTTTAACCTGGGGAGGAATATCGCCGGTGTCAGCAGGCTTCGTGTTCACGGTCCTGCGGGAACAAAACTGGTCCTGAAACATGGGGAGCGGCTTTATCCCAATGGGACAGTAGATCAATCGAATATTTCCGTTCATTACCGGCCTACGGATGATACGGACCCTTTCGGGACGGATATATACATTTTAGATGGCGTTGGGACTGAGGAGTTCATGCCTAAGTTCAACTACAAGGGATTTCAATACATAGAGGTCACTACCTCACCCTCCATCCAACTCACAAAAGAAAGCCTTACCGCATATTTCATGCACAGCGATGTGCCGGCGGTGGGTACGGTCAGCTCTTCCAATCCTGTGCTCGACAAGATCTGGAAGGCTACGAATAATTCCTATCTGTCCAATCTTTTTGGGTATCCCACTGATTGTCCGCAGCGGGAGAAAAATGGGTGGACGGGCGATGCGCATATTGCCGTAGAGACGGGGTTGTATAATTTCGATGGGATCACCATCTATGAGAAATGGCTGGCTGATCATCGCGACGAACAGCAGCCCAATGGCGTACTGCCTTCCATCATCCCTTCCAGCGGCTGGGGTTATGAATGGGGCAACGGTCCTGACTGGACGAGCACCATTGCCCTGATACCGTGGAATATCTATCTTTTTTATGGGGATAAGAAGCTGCTTACGGATTGTTATGACAATATCCGGCGTTATGTAGACCATATCTATGAGATCAGCCCTTCAGGGCTTACTACCTGGGGTTTGGGGGATTGGATCCCTGTCAGCACCAAGCCTCCCGTGATCTTCACCTCCTCCGTCTATTTTTATGTCGATGCCGCCATCCTTGCCAGGACGGCCGGGCTGCTGGGAAAAGAAAACGATCAAAAAAAATACACTGCACTCGCTGAAAAGATCAAGACCGCTTTCAACGGCGAATTCCTGGACAGGGGGACGGGTATCTATGGGCAGGGGATGCAGACGGAGCTGAGCATGCCGTTGCATTGGGGGCTTGTGCCGGACGATATGAAGAGCAAGGTAGCCGCCAGCCTGGCTAAGAAGGTAGCTGCCGATGGGTATCATCTCAATGTGGGACTGCTGGGGACAAAGGCGCTGCTGAATGCTCTCAGCGAGAATGGCTATGCGGATATAGCCTATCGTGTTGCGTCCGGCGAGACCTTCCCTTCCTGGGGATGGTGGATCGTGAATGGGGCGACTACCTTGTACGAGAACTGGCCTGTGGATGCAAAGAGCGATATGTCCCTCAACCATATTATGTTCGGTGAGATAGGCGCGTGGATGTATAAGGGACTGGCCGGCATCCTGCCTGATACTGCCCGGCCGGGTTTTAAGCATATTTTAATGCGCCCTCATTTTGTAAAAGGGCTGGACCATTTTGAGGCGTCCCATGAAGGACCTTATGGGGTGATCAGCTCGTCCTGGCGACGGGAAGGGCATCAGGTTGTCTATAAGGTGGTTGTACCGCCCAACAGCACCGCGACGCTGCAATTGCCGGGGGGAGACGGGCAGCCGGGACAGGAGATACAATTGAGCGCAGGAGAGTATACGTATAAGGTTAAGGAACAATAAGGACGGGCCGCACAGCTAAAATTATGTTGGACATTCAAAAAAAGTTCCCGTACTTCGTAAGACCCATTTACACCTAAATCGACCTTACGATGCGCATATTCAATCCCCTTAAAGTTATGGGATGGTGGATATCACTTATAGTGATGATCGACCTTGTCGCCATCCCGTGTTTTTATTTACATGCTGTTCAGACTGCACGCAGTCCGCTGACCTTCATGGTATCTTCCATCAGGATAGCTATCGACGGTCTCTTCGTTCTGGGCATTCTGGCAGCCATCGTTTACTTCAAACAGTTCAAGCGATTTTGGGCTGCCAATTGTTTTCTTCTTCTTGTCCTTGGGATATTTGCTTTCAGGGACCTGGCAAATGCGGCCAGCATAAAGTATGTCATCAAGGAAAGGATCGATTCCATCGGAGGCTATCTGATCAAAACGCGGACAGAGTACTATAGTGTGGAAGGTAACAAGGTACGCAGCCAGTGTTATTGGAAAAATGATCAGAAGGACAGTGTCTGGACCGTCTATTCCGAGACAGGCAGGGTATTGGAGCAGGAGCGCTACAGGAATGGCGCCCTGGTCAGATAACCTCAATTCATCGCGTCCCT
>DASZVM010000765.1:0-3327 GCA_035547295.1 Puia sp.
GTATTTCTGTCTCCGTCGGCCCCGGACTGACCGCATTTACCTGATCTTCCGTGCGGCCAGCTCGAGCGCTGCCGTCTCCTCTTCGATGGTGGATTGTCCCGTGACCCCCGCATTGATAAAAAGGATATCCAGTTTCCCGAATTGCTGCGTCACCCATGCCGCAAGTCTGTCCAGGTCTTCTACCTTCGACTGATCCGCAAGGAATGGGATGGCCCCCAGTTCCGCCGCCGCCTTTTCAAGCGCCTCTTTTCTTCTGCCCGTAATGATCACCGTATCGCCGAGGTCTTTCAGTACCCTGGCTGTTGCAAAGCCGATGCCGCTGTTGCCGCCCGTAACAAGGGCGATCCTGGATGGTCTGTCTGTCATATATTTTCGTTTAAAGGACAAAAGTACCGCCGGAATGGTATAACTTTGTAACCAGTATAACCGAGTATACCAGTATGGATCAAAAGTCGAGAAAAAGCGCGGTCAGGGAAGTGCTGTCGGTTCCCCGCAGCCAGGCGGATGAGGTGCGGGCATTGCAGGACACCATCTATGTGGTGGGAGGCAAGTGGAAGCTGCCGATCATCAATTCCATGTGTAACGGGAATAAGCGTTTCAGGGAGATCGCGCGCAGCATTCCCGGTATCTCGGCACGCATGCTTTCCCGCGAGCTGAAGGAGATGGAGGCCAATGGACTGATCAGGAGGACCGTCTACGATGATATGCCTGTCACCGTGGAATACACCGTGACGGATTATTGCAGGTCGTTCGGCGATATCATACTGGAAATGATCAGGTGGGGTAAGACACACAGAAAAAGGATAAAAGAACAAATGGCTGGAGGAAAATGAAACGAAAGATAATAGGCTTCGTCGCTTTCACTTTTTTGGCCTATTTTATTATAGGGCTTACATTACCGATATTACCCGTATTCGTAACCCATGACCTCGGTTACAATACGATGATCGCCGGCATCGTCATCAGCACGCAGTATGTCATGACCTTCCTGTGCCGCGGCTATGCAGGCAGCATTGTAGACAAAAAAGGACCAAAGCCCGCAGTGATGCAGGGGATGATCGGCTTCACCGTCAGCGGGGCGATGCTCGTGGCAGTACATCTGCTAAGCGGCTATCCCGCCGTCAGCCTGGCTGTTCTTGCCTGCACCCGTCTGATCACTGGTTTTGGGGAAGGGCTCGTCGGTTCCAGCCCCATCAACTGGGCTATCCTGGCCGCCGGAGAGGAACATACCGCCAGGTCTATTTCCTTCAACGGCATCGCCAGCTATGGCGCGCTGGCTGCCGGTGCGCCCTGCGGCGTCATCATACAGCGTCATTTCGGTCTCGGCGCCGTGGGCATCCTCATCGTCGCCATCGGTCTGTTGGGCGTCATATATTCCAGGTACAAGCCGGCACTAAAAGCCAGTGGCGGCAAACAAAGACAACCCTTTGTAAAAGTGCTCAGACAGGTGGCCCCTTACGGTATTTGCATGGGGTTAGGCGGTCTGGGATTCGGCGGTATCTCCACCTTTATAACCTTATATTATGCGTCCCTGCATTGGCAGGGCGCTGTATTGTGCCTGTGCCTGTTCAGCCTGCTGTTCATCACAGGCCGTCTGGCCTTCCCGAATGCCATCAATCGCTATGGCGGACTGCGGACATCCATCGTTTGTCTGTCTGTCGAGACCGTAGGACTGCTCGTCTTATGGCAGGCCACCGTACCATTTGCCGCGGCGGCAGGCGCCGGCCTGGCAGGCTTCGGCTTTTCCCTGGTCTTCCCCGCATTGGGTGTGGAAGCGGTAAAACTAGTGCCTCCTTCCAATAAAGGGACCGCGCTGGCCGCCTATGGATTGTTCATCGATCTGTCGCTGGGCATCACAGGACCCCTCCTTGCAGCTTTTGCCGGCCATTTTGGGATGAGACATATTTATGCTTTTGCCATGCTGTTAGTGCTCACCGGTCTTATCCTGGCCATCGGACGCCACAAACGGCCGGCATGGTCATTATAAATTTTGTATATTCCCGGATGAATTCAACTTCGCTTGCCACCAAGCCGCATTATCCCGTACTGGATGGACTACGGGGCGTGGCTGCCATCCTCGTCGTCATTTTTCATATCCTTGAAGCGCATTCCACCAGTCACCTGGACCTTATGATCAATCATGGATATCTGGCCGTGGATTTTTTCTTTTTGCTCTCGGGTTTTGTCATCGGGTATGCTTATGACGATCGGTGGAACAGGATGACATTGAAGGATTTCTTCAAACGCCGGCTGGTGCGGTTACACCCCCTGGTGATCATTGGCTCCGTGATCGGCGCCATATTTTTTTATTTCCAGGACTCCGCCATGTGGCCCGCCATACATACCATCCCTGTATGGAAATTACTGTTGACCATGGTGATCGGTTGCACGCTTATTCCTATCCCTATATCGATGGACATACGGGGCTGGCAGGAAATGCATCCGCTGGATGGCCCTGCATGGTCCCTGTTCTTTGAATATGTGGCCAACATCCTCTATGCCCTGGTCATCCGGAAATTCTCCAAAACAGCTTTGCGGGTGCTGGTAGTCCTATCGGGAGCTGTCCTCGTCCATTATTTGCTGACAGGCGGCACCGGAGACGTCATAGGCGGCTGGTCCATCGATGCGTTGCAGCTGCGCATAGGCTTTACACGCTTGATGTACCCTTTTTGCGCCGGCTTGCTGTTGTCCCGGACAGCGCACCTGGCCAGGATCAGGCATGGCTTTTTATGGTGCAGCCTGCTGTTGATAACCGTATTTGCAATACCAAGAATAGGTGGCGGAGATCATCTTTGGATGAATGGTCTGTATGAGTCCGTGGTGATCCTGTTTGTCTTCCCCTTGGTGGTTTACCTGGGAGCCGGCGGCGATGCTGGCCAGGGAGTTTCCGCAAAGGTCTGCAAATTCTTCGGCGATATTTCCTATCCCATCTATATTACGCATTATCCTCTTATTTACACTTACACAGGCTGGGTGAGCAACCACAAGGGTGTAGGTTTCTGGAAGGCATTGCCCTATGCGCTCGCCACTTTTTTCGGGGCTGTTGCTATCGCTTACGCCTGTCTGAAACTCTATGATGAGCCCGTAAGGAGCTGGCTCCAACGACGCTGGATGCGGCCACGGGTGGAGGAAAAGCAGAAAATGGTAGCATGATATTTACAAATCACCAGTGTGGGATTGAAGATGCTCCATGACATGGCTGACCATCCTGTCACACCTGGAAAGATGGAACTGGTAGATCGAATCCTTCATATAATTGTTGAGGCTTTCCCGCAGCATCGTTTTGGCCCTGTTGAGCCGGACCTTTACATTGGACGCCTGAATGCC
>DASZVM010000766.1:0-5527 GCA_035547295.1 Puia sp.
GTCAGTCCCCGCAGCCTCATGTTGCAGCAGCCCATTCGTCTGCAGCACATAGTTGATCGGATCTTCCACCAGCTGCATCGTTTCCCCAAGCCGGGTAGACTTACCCTCATTCCAGGGACCCGTAAAGTTGTTGCCGCTGGACATATTGAAATAGACATTGCTGAATTTTGGATCGCTTTGCAAAACGCCGGGAGGGAAGTTGGGACGGATCGTCTCCAAGGCTGCCTCGAACATCTGGAAATGAGCCACCTCCCTGGTCATCAGGAACCGCAACGTTTCTTTCACATAAGGATCATCTGTAAACTGCAGCAGATATTCATAGACCATCTTGGCCCTCGTTTCAGCCGCTATGTCTGACCGGAGGTCCGAGCTCAGGTCACCCTGGCAATCTCCATTGATATACGCTGCCGTCCACGGAACACCCTGGCTATTCGTATAAGCAGGTGTGCCTGCGCTGCCGACGAGGAATTGAGGAGCGACCATCCCCTGATGGATCATCTCTTCTTTCGCGCCCTTGCCGTCCAGGAGCTTCATGATCTCGGCATTATCGGCCGCGTTTTTCAGGTCACCGTTGATACCCGTCAGCAGCATTTGTATCGTGGCTCCAACGATCTCGAGATGGCTGAACTCTTCCGTAGCAATATCCATAAGCAGATCATACTTATCCGGAAATGGGTTCTTCGCTCCAAAAGCCTGTCCGAAATATCTGAGGGCAGCCGCCAGCTCCCCGTTGGCTCCGCCAAATTGCTCCAGCAGCAATGTGGCGAAAGCAGGATCGGGTTTGGAGACACGGGCGTTGAATTGCAGGTCTTTTACATGATAGAACATAGGTGAAGTTTTTTTAGGTTTGACGATATTATGATTGACCTGTGAATGCAAAAACCATGCATGGGGATGGCATGATATTTTTGCCGTTCTGAAGACTGGGCATCCCAGACCTGATCAATTACTGTTTAGCTGCCCGGGCCCGCTTTTTGATATAGTACCCCATAAAATAAAACGCCCCTATATGAAAAAGACATCTCTGCCTCTTGAATTCGACTGTAAAGGAATACATTACGCCGGCTGGGCCACCCCTTCCGATCATCGTCACGAAGACGGCCAGCCGGTCAGCTATCATGTGGTATTGAACAAGGTATTCTTTGGTAATCTTTCCCGTGATAAGGGGAAATGGCTCGTCGACGAACAGCGCCCCTACGAGCTGACGGCCGAAGTGGGAGATTGCCTGGACAAAATACTACAGGACCGGTTTGTGCATACTTTTTAAATATTCACCAGGTGACTGCCAAAGCCGGCACCTGATAGCTACTCAAGACCGATAAAAGAATGGGATAAGAAATTCCCCAAAAAATAACAAGGCGTTAATCCTGACGATAGCTTTCCTGATAACCGGAAGATATCCTCATGCCTTCCCGTAACATATTTCTCAACGCCTCGAGGCTTTGTGATTTGGGATAATGGTATACATCGGAATAGGCCATCAGGGACGGGTCCGGCTCCAGGTCCGAATATATGACCACCGGTATCTCCGCGAATTTTCTGTGCTGTCTGATCAGCTCCAGGAATTCAGTGCCATTCATAACAGGCATTTTCATATCCAGGAAAATAAGATCCGGAAGGGCGATCTCCTGGTTTTCCAGCTTGTCCAGCGCATCCTGGCCATTCAGGGCATAATAGCACAGCACATCCGGGTCTACTTTTTCCAGTGTCTCCCGGAATACATGCGCATCCTCATAGTCGTCATCGACCAGTAAAAATTTTCTTCTCATGACAAAGCTTTTGGAAGGTCAGGGTCTGGCGGGGTCTATAAAGATAAGACAAACTGTTGGGAAACCAGCAAAAAACAAAAAAGCCGCAGGGAGAAATCCGCACGGCTTAGTCCAACTAAAAATCAAACGATAAAGCTCTTATACTTCATATTGCATTACTCCGCAGTCTTCTTTGTCTTGGAATACACTTCCCAGCCGTCGATACCACTGCTGCGCAGCACAAGTTTCTTGTCCGCATTCTCCAGCGTCACATAATAATTCGTCTGACCATCCGCTGCTACTTCAAAAAGGTCCGAGATCCAAAAGCCGGAATAATCGTTCCTCACAGAGGTGAGCAGGCTGATAGGCAGCTGGTCGGATACGATGTTGCGGACGATCGCCGTCATCTGACCATCATTGTTGTAGTAAGCAAAGAGCACCTGGTCGTTCAGGGTAAACTCCACCTTTACATAGCCCACCTTCTTTTCCCACTTCACATTTTTTGCATTGATGAATTCCTTATGAAAGGATCTTACGACTTCTTTGTTTACGTCGGTTTCATCATTCTTAGCGGCAAAAGCGCTGAGCCCCATCATAAGTACGATAGCGATGGATAAACTAATAGATTTCATGTTGTCTGCTTTTATAATTTTTTTAAGATGTTTCGATTTTCTCTTGTATAGAACGATGTGGCCTTGTCTGCTCCGAAGATGGCGTCTTTCCCGGGATGTGTCCATCTTCTTCTATATATAAGACGCAGGCTTTTTTCCGATGTTGCAGCTGTTTGAAAATTTTTTTTCTGCATTCCCTTCACCGTTATAAACCTTATAAAGAACTTTAGAACCTAAGACGTCGCAAAGCTATTAAGGTTACGCTCCTGGTGCAATACAATCTACACCAACGGTGGTCCGTATGAAGGAATTATGAACATTCCAACGGCGGGAATTTCAAATGTCGCTTGAAACCCTTTACAGTCCTGCATTAGCGTCGATTTCTTAATAAAAATATAAAACCGTCGATCACATTGTTAAAGCATGCGGACGGTTGTAAGATCGCTTCATAAAAAGCAATTGCAGTATATTCCGTAAATTGTACAGGTGAATTATCTGGCACACGCATACCTGTCCTTCGGCATACCCGACATAGCCGTAGGCAATCTTATCAGCGACTTTGTAAAAGGGAAAAAAAAGCTGGACTACCCAGAAACCATTAGAGAGGGTATCGACCTCCACCGGGCCATCGACACTTTTACCGACGCCCATCCCATTACCCGGGAAGCCAAAAAATACTTCAGGACGGACTATGGCCTCTATTCCGGGGCGCTGATCGACATCGTCTACGATCATTTCCTCGCATGCGATCCGGCCCAATTCCCCGACCCCGGCAGCCTGAAGGCCTTCAGCACCAGGACCTATGAGCAGGTAGCCCGCAGACAAACGCTTTTCCCGGAACATTTTGCCCGTCTTTTCCCCTATATGCGGCAACAGGACTGGCTATATGGTTACCAATTCCGGGAAGGCATCTACAACAGCTTTCACGGCCTGGCCCGGCGGGCCGCCCATATGCCCGACCCCATCCGGGCTTTTCACATTTTCGAAACACAATATGAAGACCTGAAAGCCTGTTATACTCTTTTTTTCCCGGACATAAAAAACTTTGCTTTTACCGGGCTTCAGGATATCCAGGCTTTCCCGGGTAGGAAAAATTGAATATTTTTACAATACATAAGGTTTAACCAATCAATAGCCATTTATGACTTTCCGCAATGTAATCTTTGCTGCCGTCCTGATGATCAGCCTGGATCAGGCCCATGCTCAATCCAAACCCCCTTCATTGGATAAATCGCCCATGGACATGTGCTATTTTCCGGCGGATTATCCCGTTCTGAAGATCCAGGATAAAGTACCGGGTCCCCTCATCGCACGGGCCATCTATAGCCGCCCGCAAAAAAACGGACGGAGACTGTTCGGCGATCTCGTGGAATACGGAAAGGTATGGCGGTTAGGTGCAAACGAAGCTACAGAGCTGGAGTTCTTCAGGGACGTAAAGATCGACAACAAAAAAGTAAAGAAGGGCCGCTACACATTGTACGCCCTCGTAGATACAGACAAATGGACCATCATTCTCAATAAAGAAACGGACACCTGGGGAGCCTTCCGGTATGACCCGGCCAAAGACGTGCTCCGCACCACAGTTCCCGTAGAGCGGCAGTCCGAAGTAGCAGAAGCCTTCTCCATGGAATTTGAAAAAGCTAAGACGGGCGCCCTGCTGGTCATCGATTGGGATGACGTGCTGGTAAAACTCCCCATTAGCTGGTAATATGTGTGGTATTGCAGGCATCCTGTCCTCCGATCCGGCAAACATCAGCCGGGAACGTTTGAAAAAAATGACAGACGCCATCGCCCATCGCGGTCCGGATGGAGAAGACGCCTGGATCAACCCTTCAGGCCAGGTAGGACTGGGTCATCGCAGACTGGCCGTCATCGACCTTAGCCCCGCAGCCGCGCAACCCATGCATTACCTGGACCGTTATACCATCCTTCACAACGGAGAGATCTATAACTATCCTGAACTGGGAAGCATCCTTCGATCAAAAGGATACACATTCTCGTCAGCATCCGATACGGAAGTGATCCTCGCCGCCTATGACCACTATGGCCCGGAATGTCTGCAGTACTTCGACGGCATGTTCGCCTTTGTCATCTGGGACGAACAGGAAAGAAAACTATTCGGCGCCAGAGATCGCTTTGGCGAAAAACCGCTGTTCTTTTATAAGGATGCCACCCAATTCCTTTTCGCCAGCGAAATGAAAGCCCTCTGGGCAGCCGGTGTCAAAAAAGAAAGTAATAAAAAGCTTGTATTCAACTTTATCACCATCGGCTATACCCAAAACCCGGCCAACGGCTTCGAAACATTTTACAACGGCATCTGCAAGCTGCCTGCAAAAAGTTTTTTTATATATAAGCCTGGTTCGGGCGAACTGAACACCTCCCTTTACTGGGACATTAAGATAGGCGATAGCTATTCGCCGGGAGAAGAGGATGCCATCAGACAATTCACAGGCCTTCTGTCCGCCTCGGTCAGGCGACGGATGAGAAGCGATGTCCCATTAGGCACCAGCCTGAGCGGAGGTCTCGACAGCTCATCGGTAGTAGCCACCCTCCTTGCGCAAAAGGGACATCCCCGGCGGCTCCAGACATTCTCTGCCGTCTTCCCCGGCTATGAAAAGGACGAGTCCGGCTTTATCAGACTGATACGCGATCACTTTCCCATCGACAACCATACGGTAGAACCCCGTGCCGCCGACCTTGTGCAGGACTTTGAAAAACTGGTATATCACCAGGAAGAGCCGTTCCTTTCTTCCAGCATCTATGCCCAGTTCAAAGTATTCGCGCTGGCACGCCGGGCATCTGTAAAAGTGCTGCTGGACGGTCAGGGGGCAGACGAATTGCTGGCAGGCTATCATAAATACTATCACTGGTACTGGCAGGAGCTATACCGCAATGATAAAAAAGCCTTTGTCCTTGAGCTGGAGGCTGCCAGGGAATCCGGCATCGACGATCGCTGGACCTGGCGCAACAGGCTGGCCGCCAACCTGCCCGTGTATGCCGGTATCTTCCTGAAGAAAAAAAGGACCGCCAGTCAGCGCAGCAGCAAGGACCTTTCCCGGGATTTCGTCGGCCAGTTCGGCGTCTCTTATTATGATATCCCGCATATCGACCGGCTCAGCGGTGTCCTGTATTACAACACGTTCATGAATGGTATGGAAGAGCTCCTCC
>DASZVM010000767.1:0-6352 GCA_035547295.1 Puia sp.
GTATTATAAATCCGTTATCTCCAATGACCCCTGTTCCAGTGATATCCCCTTGGCGTATGGTTCCAGGTACCCCCTACCCAGACACGGCCCGGCCTGGCGCGGCGCCAATAGCCGGGATGCCAGTCATATCTTCCGCCTGTCCAGACCCAATCACCGTCGATCCAGACATAACCAGGGCCGGGTGCAACGGGACGGGTATAAACTACATCGGCGGGTTGGGTCTCCACATATCCATCTACCGCACAGCCCGTAAGACCAAGAAGGCTGCCGGAAATGGCTATGGTTAATAAAAGCTGCTTTATCATAACGATGGTTTAGGATAAAAAGGTCCAAATACATGCCATCCCGTGGGTACTGCCCGAATAATCTTTTTTGACAATTGATAATCAATATTTTGATCTCAAAAAGCAGTGTGGCATATCCTTTGTTTTCAAGGGGTAAAATCTCTACAAGATGAAGAAACTAAGCTTCCTTACCCTAATTTGTATGACCTGTACCCTTGCCCGGGCCCAAAGAATCATCCCTGGTTTTAAAGGCGGGTTCAACTTTGCCAACGTATCCAACCTGTATGGGGACAACCGTATCAGTGGGCACATCGGATTATTCCTGCATACGAGCATTGCCAGGGATTGGGCATTCCAGCCGGAAATACTGTTCAGCGGACAAGGACAGAAATACTGGTGGAATGACGTCCGGCACACCTGGGCGTTGAATTACATCAATATCCCCCTGATGTTCCAGTACTATCCCGTTCGCAGGTTCTACCTGGAGGCGGGTCCCCAGCTGGGTATCATGGTCTCTGCAAAAGACAAAGGACCCAATGGATATCATACAAATATCATGGATGCCGTCCATAAGGCAGATGCCACCCTGAACTTTGGGATGGGATATTATATCAACCGGACAGCCGGGTTCTACCTCCGGTATGGCCTGGGGTTATCCGACATCACTCCTGACGATGTGGACAGGTACACGTATTCCAACCGGGTTTTGATGCTTGGGATGGAACTAAGATTACATTAGCAGGTAAAGGCCGGCTGTGGGAGAAATTAGTACCTTTATAGTATCATGAGCACAACTACTACTTCCCCACAGGCCCTTACGGCAAAAGATTTTGCCACCGACCAGGAAGTACGCTGGTGTCCGGGATGCGGTGATTACTCCATACTGGCCCAGGTACAAAAGGTCATGCCCTCGCTGGGTATTCCCAGGGAAAACATCGTCATCATATCGGGGATCGGCTGCAGCAGCCGGTTCCCTTATTATATGAACACCTACGGGATGCACTCCATCCACGGGCGCGCTACGGCTATTGCTTCCGGATTAAAAGCTACCCGCCCCGAACTGAGCGTCTGGGTCGTCACCGGTGACGGCGACAGCCTCAGCATCGGAGGGAATCATACCATTCATCTTTTGCGCAGGAATTTCGACATCAATATCCTTTTGTTCAACAACCAGATCTACGGTTTGACAAAAGGACAATATTCTCCCACTTCGGAAGAGAATAAAGTGACCAAGTCCACGCCATTCGGGAGCATCGATCATCCTTTCAACCCCTTGGCGCTTGCCATGGGCGCGGATGCCGGTTTCGTAGCCCGCAGCATGGACAGGGACCCCAAGCATCTTCAGCAGATGCTGGTACGCAGCCACGGACATAAGGGAGCCTCCTTCCTGGAGATCTACCAGAACTGCAACATTTTTAACGATGGGGCTTTTGAGATTTTTACGGAGAAGAGCACCAAGCCGATGGAAGCCCTTTTCCTGGAACATGGTCAGCCCCTGGTTTTTGGCGCCGGGCAGGATAAAGGTATCCGTCTGGATGGGTTCAGACCTACCGTGGTTACCCTCGGAGAAGGTTTTAGCAAGGACGATCTATGGATCCACGATGAAAAGGATTTTTATAAAGCCCAGATCCTGGTGCGCCTTTTCGATGACGCGCGGGTTGAAGGGCACCTCCCCAGACCCTTCGGGGTATTTTATGAAACGGACCGTCCCTGTTATGACGATATGCTGAACCTGCAGATCGAAGAGGTCATCCGCAGGAAGGGCAAAGGTGACCTGGATAAGCTGCTCAGGGGAAGTGAAACCTGGACTATCGCATAAACGCGAACCATTCCACAAGACATAAAAAAAGAGGCTGCTCTAATTTACGGGTCGAAAGAGTTAGCCTCCGGAAATCCGGAGGATTTCCCCAATCATAATAAAAAAGACGCAGCTCTTATTTTACGGGTCGAAAGAGCGTGCGTCTTTTGCATTTGTTGGTTTTTTCACAGTGAAATCTTTTATCTTTTTGCACAGGTGAACGAGGTGCGTAAGTACGGATCACTGTAAAAAAAAAGAGCCAGCGATAGACATCGCCGGCCTGTGCTTACCTCTGAAACCACAAAAAGAAAGAGATCGAATATATTTTTACTGAGCGCATTTTCTCTTTTTCTCCGCTTGTCTTTTATTCTAAAATTCTCCTTTCCCGCATAAGCCTTTCCGTAATATGAACCTTGTTCAGCCAGCATATTATCCGGATAGTCTTGGTCCGTGAAAACAGGTACATTAAAAAAATCCGAGGGTTAGATCAAAGTGTAGAGGATGAGGATCCTTTACAACAGGGACATCATTTCAAAAGGGTATAGATATGTGGTGTATGATAGGACAGAAGGATCAGCGGAATCAACATGAAAGAGGTTACCTTCACACAATCGCTGGAAACCGGATATTTTTTGGAAATTGGAATATGGGACGGAAATTGGATAGTCGGAATGAGGAAATTGGATCGGATAGTTTTTTGCAGTATGGGCGTTATTAAGACTAACGCATTCAGAGTATAAGCGGGGTAAAAATAAAGACGATTTCGTTAAAAAGCAATATTTTTTTTAAAGTTTTTTACTTACAGGCAAGGGTTTCCTGTCAAAAAGCATAGCGGAAGGCCCCTAAATCCATTATGGAGCAAAGGTTTCCAGCTCTTTGTTAGCGGCCTTGAATGTTTTTTCCTTTTTCAGATTGTACCACCATTCCGGTGCGGTTTTTTTCATCAGGGTATCGATATTCCGCATTCCCAGCAGATACCAGGCCCCTTTCAGCTTGCCCGAAAGAGAGGTCTGCAAGGCCCGCAGGCTCATGGCAAATCCGTTATCGAGGTACTCCATATGATGCCAGTATCCTGCAGGCATGAACAGGGTATCCCCATGATCCAGGATCACCTCGTACCCTTTTGCCAGCCGCAGGGCCGGATATCTGTCCATCTCCAGCTTGTTATTCCTGGCGTCGAAATAGTGCTCGAAATTGACAAAGCTGAGCACTTCCCAGGGCTTGCGGTAAAGCTTACGCTGCTCTTCGAATGGGAAGAGCAGCACCCGTTTTCGGCCGCCGAACTGGGTATGCATGATATGGGAAAGATCGATATCGAAATGCATGTGGGTAACGGACCCTTTACCGCCGACAAACAGCATGGGGTACCGCTTTACAAAGCCTTTCATCAGGTGCTCCGGCCATTCGAAGTCCGAAGTGATCCGGGGGGCATGCTCGAAGATATTGAAGAGGAAAATACGGAGTCCCACCGGACCCTGCAGGATCATGTCGATATAATCCCCGAATTTCATATAATCGTCCGCCGTATTGATAGGGGTATAAGCGTCGCTTTTTACATTGTTATACAGGCCTACTTCCACATTGCCCACGATGGATTTAAAGAAATCCCAGCTCCATTTGTCAAATGCCGGCCATTGTTTTGACAATCCGGTGATCACCAAAGGTTTCATGGGAGCATAGTACTGGGCCCTAAAATCCTCGGGGCGGATGCTGTCCACTCTGTCTACCTCGTGTAATTGCATTAGGTCCAATTTCCGCAAATTTAATACTAAATTCAGGTTAACAGAACGTTGTTAAATTGTTAGAACTAGCTTAACAATTTTTTTCCAGCGGTTGTTTGCCGGGTTTTCGTTATTTTACCGCATGCTCCTGCATCTCCATCCGGATAATCCTCAGCCCAGGAATATCAAGACCATTGTGGAATGTTTGCTGGATGGCGGTGTTATCATTTATCCCACGGATACCATTTATGGCCTGGGTTGCGACATCTTCCAGCATAAGGCCATCGAGCGCATCTGCCAGATCAAGCAGGTGAACCCCGCCAAGGCCCAGCTCTCTTTTATCTGTTACGATCTCAGCGATCTGAGCAACTATACCAAGAGTATCTCCACTCCTTTATATCGTATGCTAAAGACTTATCTTCCAGGTCCTTACACCTTTATCCTCCCTGCCAGCAAACAGGTGCCCAGGATCCTGAAAAGCAGGAAGGATACTATTGGTCTGCGGGTGCCGGACAATGTCATCGCCCGAAGCCTGATAAAAGAGCTTGGCCACCCGATACTCAGCTCTTCCTTGCCCGGAGAGATGGTGGAGGAATACACCGACCCCGACATGATCCATGACAAGTTCGAACACCTGGTGGATATTGTCGTGGATGGCGGCATTGGCGGGATCACCCCCTCCACGGTGGTCGATTGCACAGGGGATGTGCCCGAAGTGATAAGAAAAGGATTGGGAGAATGGGAGGTAGAGGCTGATTAAAGGAATTGTTGGTCAGCCCGAAGACATCGGCGCCGGATAAAAGACCCTATTGCTCCGCCGACATACCCGGGTCGGGGGCAATCTCACCTTCAAAAGACATATCGGGGCCGGCGCTTTCAGCCTCAAAGACCAGCTCTTCCTGTACCGCGAAGTTGGCCGGATCGATGTTAAAGCTTCTCCGGTGATATTTGCAAAGCCCGAATTTTTCGATGGCCGCCCTGTGCTCCCGGGTGCCATACCCTTTGTTGCTGTCCCAGCAATAGTGGGGGAATTCTTTATGTAATCCCTGCATATATTCGTCCCGCCAGGTCTTTGCCAGGATGCTGGCGGCTGCGATGGAAGCGTAGGTGGCATCACCCTGTACGATGCATTGATGGGCGGTACGTCTGTATTTGACAAAGCGGTTACCGTCGATGAGCAGCAATTTGGGTCTCTTCTTCAGCTTATCCAGGGCCAGGTGCATGGCCTTAAAAGAGGCTTTGAGTATATTGATCCTGTCTATCTCTTCATGATCTACCATGGCTACGCCATAAGCCAGCGCCTTAGCCTCGATAAAAATACGGAGCTCCTGGCGGTCATCGGGGGTCACCTGTTTGGAGTCGTTCAGCAGCGGATGAAAAAAACCTTCCGGCAGGATGACGGCCGCCGCGAATACCGGGCCCGCATAACAACCTCTGCCCGCCTCATCACAGCCGGCTTCCAGGACCCCTTCCTTATAAAATTGCTTTAGCAAACCCGGATTTTTTTTCAAAAATACAGGGATTGAATAATACCGAAGGCAACCATTTGTCCACATCGTGGCCCAGGTATATTTTAAGGTTCGGAGAAAAGCCTTATATACTGGTGGACAGACCGGCTGTTGGGCAAGGACTGTGTTCGTGTCAGCTCGAATGATGCGCCGTATGCATTGGCGGAAAAGCCGCCAACCTGCCAGCTGCTGCTCCTGTCAGGATTGCAAAAGCCCTGGATGCACTGAAAGCTGATGTTTTGACGAGCCTGGTCAAGGGACCAGGACCCCGTTACCGGCATGTAGTTCACGAGAACGCTGTCTGCAAAATAGACCTCATTCAGCCCGTTGACCCCACGGTTGTCGCCGAACCAGACTTCTTTATCGTAGCCGTCGGAAACAGGGGTAATGGTGGAATCGACCTGGCCCGCGGCATTGTTGTAGGTCAGCCGGATGGTCGTGACGGACCACGTCCTGCCGTTGCCGGTGGGTCTCATGAGATCGCCTGCGGTGAGCTTCGTGCCCGTGCTGCCGTCAGTATCGGATGTCTTTTTAGAGCAGGCGCAAAGCAGCAACAGAGCGCTTACAATAATACGGTGGTACATTTAAGTATATTTGAAGATCGTCAAAATGAAGCGCGTTTACCCGACCAGGTGCCGGTGAAGGCAGCGCCATTGGTGTTATTGTTCCAGGTGCCGGAGCAGCCGTCGGAATTGAACGTGCCTGTGAAGGTAGCGCCCGAGCTGACGGTACCGGCGTTGATGGAATTGCCGGCAGCCGTGCCGTCGAGGGTTTCCATTGCATGCATCAACGTATCCTTCGCGACGCCGATGATGGAGCTGCCGAATATGACGACATCGAATACTCCCTTCGAATCCAGCTGATGTACCGGATCATGTCCGGAAAAAGAGCCCAGGTAGCATTTTACCACCTGGTCAGATGTCTCTTTTGCAATGGTGGCAGTGATCTCGTCATGTCCTTCTATGGCAATATCCTCAATTGCAGGAGACGACCCGTCGGCATGTACGCTGAAATGCAGGGACGATATCCTGCCTGTAAAGG
>DASZVM010000768.1:0-2515 GCA_035547295.1 Puia sp.
CAATACCCTGGAAGGCATCTGGGACGCGGCCTTCCTCTCCAAATCGAATGTCACGGGCTCTTATGCGGCCTCGGCCTATCTCGTCACGCAAACGCTGGGCGCCATCATGGGCGTTTATTGTCCCGACAGCTCGCCGGGTGCGGTGATCGGGTATTCTCCCGGCACTTACCGGGTCTTCCCCAGGTTGTTCAACCTTTATCAACCGGGCGATCAGCGAAGGGACTGGATCATGGCGCCTTATTCATACAAGAATACGAGCACTACCCGCTACCCTTACCTGGAGGTGGTCTTCACCGGCGGCGGGGGCACGGGCGCCAGGGCTACGGCAAAGACGGACAATACGGGAGCGATCACGTCCATCGAGATCGATGATCCCGGCAGCGGCTATACCAGCGAACCGGCGATCACTTTCAATACATATAACAACGGCGCCGTCAACCTGCCCGCAGTACCCGCGCAAGCGGTCACCGACCCGGCGAAAATAGCGGAGGCCGTGGCAACCATTACGGACGGGAAGATAAGTTCCATCACTGTGACCAAACCAGGTGCGGCATATCCTACCATCTATGATCACCCGGTGGGCAAATGGAGAAGGGAGTATGAACTGAACCTTCCGCCTACGCGGCTGCAGAGCAATACTTCCTGCAATTTTCCCATCGTACGATATGCGGATGTGCTGCTGATGGCGGCGGAGGCCGATCTGAAGGTAAATGGCACGCCTTCCGCGGAAGCAGTAGAATATCTCAACCAGGTGCGGAGAAGAGCATTTGGCCGCAACCCCATGTCACCGGACCCGGCCATCGACGTTACAACTTTCACCCTGCAGGACATCATGGACGAACGTTCGCGGGAGTTGTGCTTCGAAGGCCAGCGCCGTAACGACCTGATCCGGTGGGGCGTAATGACGGATGTCATGCAGCAGCTGCTGAGCGACAACGCCAACAGGGCGCCGGCAGCCTATCTTACCGCCGCCAACCTGGCCGCCACCAATTTTCTGAACGCACCTGAAAAATATCTTCTTTTCCCCATTCCCGGCGGAGAGATGACACTGGACAAGGCCCTGACACAAAACCCGGAATGGTAAAACACCTAAAAATAAAAGCATTCTATGTCAAGAAAAATATATTGCTGCTGTGTGCTGGTAGCGCTGCTGGGCGCCTGTAAGAAGGACGATTCCCACAATATGGCAGCTGCGCCGGATGATTTTTCGGTGAGCGTGGATGAGAAGACCAGCTATAAGGCCGGGGATACGGTACAGTTCAACCTGACGGGCAATCCGGATATGATCGTCTTTTATTCCGGGGAGTTCGGCAAACATTATGAATATCACGATCGTATTTCCGAGGCAGGGGTGCCCAAGCTGGTGTTCCAGGCTGCTATGACCCAGGGTGTATTGCCGGGAATGGATTCGATGCGATTGCTGGTGTCCGCCGATCTGAAAGGCTATGATGCGGCGGGTATCGCCGCGGCGAAATGGACGGATATCACCAGCCGCAATACCAAATGGCCCACGGCGCTGTCTGCGTCTTTCAAGACCTCGGATTCCATCGATCTGTCGGATTTCAATCAGGCAGATCAGATCAACCTGGCGTTTAAATTCATAGGAAAAAAGAACGATGCGGCCCAGCAGCGGAAATGGCAGGTACAGAACCTGACGTTGACGAACAAGACCAGTGACGGGACGGCCACCCCTCTTTTCAACAATTTTGCAAATACCGGCTGGGTGGAGTGCGATATAAAGAACAATGCCAATGCGTGGAATGTGGGACAATGGAACGTATCGGCTTCCAACAGCGTGAACAACAGCTCCGGCATACCTATCCGCACGGCCTATCCCATCACTTTTGACCCGGGCACGGCTATGGGCGTAGACGACAACGAGGACTGGCTGCTCACCAGCGCGGTGGACCTGAAGACAGTAAAGCCCGATGCGGGGACCGTGATCAAGACTTCCACAGCCCTGCATCTGACATCCTATAGCTACATCTTCAGATCGGCGGGTACCTATACCGTGACCTTTTGGGCCGTCAACACCCGGGTGAAGGGCTCGGCCGGCGTAGCGCGGGAAGTACATATAACTATTGCACCATGATAAGAAAGAAGATCTTTTATTTTTTGCTGCTGGTCACGATAGGCGCCCACGCGCAGCCGGCGGAAAGACAGATCAGGGTAACGGTGATCCCGGACCATGCGGATTGGACGTACAGAGTAGGAGAAACACCGGAATTCACTATTTCCATCACCCGTCATAACGAGCCTGTCAAAGGGATCAGGGTGTCTTATGAGATCGGTCCCGAGAAGATGCCGGCATTGATTACCGACAGTGGTGTCTTTGCCGATGGAAGCAGGATGGTTGCCGCACCAACGATGAAGACGCCTGGTTTCCTGCGTTGTACGGCGCATGTGCAATGGGAGGGAAAGGAATACACGGGTCTGGCCACTGCCGGTTTCGAGCCTGACCATCTGCAGCCGACCGTGGCGGAGCCTGCCGACTTCGATAAATTCTGGAACGATG
>DASZVM010000769.1:0-7491 GCA_035547295.1 Puia sp.
TGAAACCCGGCACGGATATTACAGCCTTCAATACCAAGATCGCTGATTTTGTAAAAGGCTATGATAAAGGAACAAACTTCTCGCTATTCGTCCGGCCTTATTCCAGCGCCTATTTATACGGTAGGTATGAAAATGGCGTAGTGGCAGGCGGCAGGATCGAATACGTACGGATCTTTTCCGCGGTAGCTCTTATTATATTGGTGATCGCCTGTATCAACTTTATGAACTTATCCACGGCAAAAGCTTCCCGGAGAGCAAAAGAGGTAGGTATCAAAAAGGTGATGGGTTCCAGCAGAGCGGCATTGATCTATCAGTTCCTGACGGAAGCCGCGCTGACAGCCGTCCTGTCCTTTTTTCTGGCACTGCTGATCGTCGCATTGCTGCTACCCGTCTTCAGCCAGGTGACAGGCAAGCACCTGGACGTGGCCTTTACAGCTCCCGTATTGGCTGCCATGCTGGGGATCACCATATTGACAGGTGTTTTTGCCGGCAGCTATCCTGCTTTTTACCTTTCCGGGTTCAGACCTATCCTTGTCCTGAAAGGGAAGTTGCGTAACTCCATCCTGGAATTGTTGACCAGGAAAGGATTGGTGGTCTTCCAATTTGCCATCTCCCTGGTGCTGATCGTCTCGATGATCATCATCTATCAGCAGGTGTTCTTTGTGCAGTCCAGGAACCTGGGTTATGACAGGGATCACGTCGTCTATTTTGACAAGGAAGGAACATTGACCCAAAACCAGGATGCTTTTCTTGCCGAGCTGAGAAAGGTGCCGGGCGTCGTCAGCGCGGCTGATATGGAGCAGAACATCGTGGGTGAAGACCTTGGTTCGTCCACTTACGGCATCTGGTGGCCGGGTAAGCCGGAAGGGCTGAACGTGAATTTCGGTGTAAGGGCGCTTGACTATGGTGTGCTGCAAACGATGGGTATCCGGCTGAAGGAAGGGAGGGATTTTTCCCCGGCTTATGGAGTTGATTCCACCAAACTATTGTGCAACGAAACAGCCGTAAGGGTCATGGGGTTGAAAAACCCGGTTGGAGCCACTGTCAGCATGTGGAACAGGAATATGACCATCATCGGGGTGATGAAGGATTTTCATGTCTCCTCGCTGCATGAACCCATTCTGCCAATGGTATTTTATTTTAACCCGGCCCATACTTCCACCATCATTGCCCGCGTAGGCCCGGGTCGTGAACAGCAAACCCTTCCCCGCATAGCAGCGTTGTACAAGCGTTTCAATCCCGGCTATGTCTTCGAATATAAATTCCAGGACGAAACATATCAGGCATTGTATGTCTCCGAACAAAGGGTATCGCTGCTTTCCCGCTACTTTGCCGCCCTGGCCATTCTGATCTCCTGTCTGGGTCTTTCGGGGCTGGCAGCCTATAATGCGGAATCCCGGACAAAAGAGATCGGTATCCGCAAGGTGCTGGGCGCTTCCGTAGGCAGCGTGACCATACTGCTTTCAAAAAACTTTGTCAGCCTGATGGCGCTGGCCATGCTGATCGCCTTCCCGCTGACCTGGTGGCTCATGCATGCCTGGCTGGGAGGTTTTGCTTATCGCATAAACATAGGCTGGGGCGTTTTTGCGATAGCCGGCATATCGCTGGTAGTGATCACGCTGGCGACGGTGAGCTATCAATCCATAAAAGCTGCAGTGGTCAATCCCGCGGATAGTTTGAGGGCGGAATAAGGTCCGTTTGTACATTTGCGCATGATCCATGACCATTTTGCAAAGCTTGACAATCCCGCCTGGTGGGCATTGAACGGCATACAGCGATCGTTTGCCACCGGCGGAGGCGCCGCCGGACGATATCGACGGGGTATTCTGCCCTTTGCCGCTTACGACCATGCATCCCCCAAAAATATCACAGCACTGGATGAATTGCTTGATCCGGGTGAAGTTTTTTTCCTTATAGGGGCCCTGCCCTCATTGCCGTCTCATTGGGAATTGATCAGGCAGCTACCCTGCGTCCAGATGGTATTGCAGCAGCCGTTAGGGGAAATTCCTTCAGAGACACCCGTTATCCCTCTTACGGCCGCCGACAGGGACGATATGTTCGACCTGATAAATAAAGTACAGCCCGGGTATTATGAGCGGGATACTCATCAGCTTGGTAATTATTACGGCATCCGGCAGGAGGGGCAGCTGGTAGCGATTGCCGGAGAACGCATCCGGCTGGACGGGCTGACCGAGGTGAGCGCCGTTTGTACAGATCCCGGTCACACCGGGATGGGATATGCGCAGTTTTTGACAAAACAGGTCTGCCGGCATAACCTCGAACAGGGCATTACTCCTTTCCTCCACACGTTGACAACGAATGAACGCGCCATCCGGGTGTATGAACATCTGGGGTTCCGGCAAAGACGGATCATCAGCTTTTGGAAATTGAGGAAGGGGTAGCGCCTGCTGCAAAAACCAGCGGCGTAGCGGCCTTTGACAGGTCACCTCCATCTATTTTGATATTGCCGCAGCCTGCGCCTTCCAATCGCAGACATACATCCGCAGGCGTAAGCACCCGAAGCGCCGTCAGCAGGACATCGCGGCTCCCGATGAACCGCAGCAGCGATTCCGAACCCCTGACACCCTGGACGCTGAGCCCATTGACAGCAGCATCTTCCACATGATCGAAAATAACGGCCGGTCTGTGATCGGCATCTGCCAGGGTGAGCCGGATATTGTGAAGCGTCAGCCCTTTTACGTTACGGGCATACAGTCCATAGGCCGGAAGTACCCCCAGCTGGAAATACTCACCCGCGATCTTTGGAACATCCCGCACAGCCGCATGTTCCGCAGTGCCTCCACCGGGGAATTGAACATGTACGTCATTGAATGATACGTTTTCCAGGAACCCCGTATCGACGCCGTTGAGCACGATACAGGAATAGATCTCTCCCGGGTTGTAATTGCTGGTAAATTCCGTGTCCCTCAGCTGCACGGGTTTCACCACCGTTGCATGGATGCTGTTGAAAGAGATATTACGCAGGATGCCCGGGGCCTGGCTCGTGGGTTCGGCCTGCGAGCGTTGAGGCCCCACGCCGATGGAGATAGGACCGGTGACATCTTTCATCACGATATTTGAAAAGGATATATTCTCAAAACGTGACCCTGGTCCGCATCGCATTTTTATAGGACAGCCATATGTCTCATAGATAAGACAGTTGGAGACGGTGATATTTTCCGCCACGCCGCCGCCAAACCGGAATACGGACCAGCGGGTGCTAAAGCTGCAATTGGTCACCGTGATGAACTGGCAGCTTCCGAACAGGGCGCAGGCATCATCCTGGCATTGAATGTCGCAATTGCTGATGTGTACATACCTGCTGCTGATGAAGTGAAAACCGTCATTGTTATGGATGACGCGGCTATGGATATGCAGTCCTTCCATTTTTACAAAATCACGTTGTATCACCCGTATATCGTGTCATAGGGATACAATATCTCTTATGCTCTCACTTCTTCAGACGGCGGAAAGGACCACCAACACTGTGCCTGTCGGCAATTATGTATATCAACGACACGCATTCGCCTATGTCAGGGCCATCGATCACATAGGTGATAATGTAATCGAGCTCGGATGCGGCTCAGGTTATGGGATGCAGATGCTGGCGCCGTCGTGCAGCTGGTATGTGGGGCTGGATAAATATATTCCGCAGAACCGGAGCGCTTCCATCAATACCGCTTTTTTCAAGGCACGTTTCCCGGATCTCCGTAACATCGGAGATAACAGCTTTGACACCGTCATCTGTTTCCAGGTGATTGAACATATCAAAAAAGACGGCCGGCTGCTGGAAGAGGCCCGCAGGGTACTGAAGCCCGGAGGAAGACTGCTGCTGACGACGCCCAACCGGCGGGCATCTATGGCAAAAAGATCGTCAGGGAATATTATGAGGGCAACAAAAAAAGCGTGGAGAGCATCCTGCGCTGGGATATATTCCATCAGTCACGATGATTTTTATACGGGTGCGCTCAACAGTAACTGCCTGGATTTCTTCGTAGTGGCAGAGAAGTAACTGGCCGGGGTATAAATTACAGGTTTTTGGTATCTTAATTTTTCATTAATTTTAAGCATGACCAGCTACCTGCACTCCTCCGACGGAAATGGTAACGAACATGCGCTGGAGATACTCTTTGCGGATGTTTTCCAGCAGCATGAGCACAGACTGTATACCCTGGCGCTGTGCCTGGTCAAGTCCGAACAGCATGTCAAGGACATCATCCAGGAGGTGTTCCTGAAATTATGGGAGCACCGGCATCACTTGCAGGATATTCATAATATTGAAGCCTGGCTTTATCGGGTAATGGAGAACAAGGTCATCGACTTCCTCCGCAAAGCGGCTGCCGATACCCGTCTGAAGGACGCTATCTGGAATAATATTTCACAAGCCCGCAACGATACGGCTGAATGGCTGGAGGCAAAGGAGTACAACCGGATCATCCAGCAAGCCATCGATCTTTTACCCCCCCAACGGCGTCGCATTTATTGTCTGCACAAGAAAGAAGGGCTGGATCATGCACAGATTGCCGAGGAATTATCTATTTCACGTCATACTGTCAAAAACCAGCTCTCCGCAGCCATCCAGTCCATACGCAGCTTTGTCTCCCGGAATTCCGGGTTCTTTTTCCTGTAGCTCAAAATTTTTTCCCGCCCAATAGGAATAGTTCCCTGATGCTTCGTCATTTATTATGATGGAAGAAAGACTGAAATATCTTTTCCGGCAATATCTGGAGAATAAATGTTCCAGGCAGGAGCTGGAAGAATTCTTTTCCTATATCCGGGCTTCGGACGAGGATGAGGCACTGAGAAGCCTGATAAAGCATGTGTATGAGAATACAGGGCAGACCCCTTCCTTACAGACCTATGTGAATGAATATGGAACGCTTATTCTCAACGAAAAAGCGGAGACCCTTGATGTCACGACGCCCAAAAGACGGTCCCGCAGACGGCTGGTGACCGCCATTATCATGTTGCTGGCAGCTGGTGTTTCCCTCTTCTGGTGGAAGGGGACCACGGATCGCCATCACCCGGCTCCTGTCGCGTCCTCTCTTACAAAAAGGACGACAGAGCCATCGGAATACAAATACCTGCTGTTACCCGACAGCACGCAGGTATGGCTGAATGCCTCCAGCTCCCTGGAATTCCCCGAGCATTTCAGGTCGGATAAACGCGAGGTCACCCTATCCGGGGAAGCCTATTTCGATGTCAGGCATTCGGAGAGGGCGCCTTTTGTCATCCGCACCGGCAAAATATCCACCACTGTGCTTGGGACATCCTTTAATATCAAGGCCTATCCGGACCGTCAGCATATCATTATCTCCGTGAGCACGGGAAAGGTGAAGGTCAGCTATAACAATGTTCCTTTGGCGACCCTTGTCAAGGGACAGCAGGTGAAGGTCAACAGCCGGCTCAATACCGTGGAGGAAAAAAAGATAGCGCCTGCCCAAGTGGCAGCCTGGCAGCAAGGGAATATGTCCTATGAGGATGAGTCGATCGAGGATATAGTTGCTGACCTGGAAAGGCTATACAATGTAAAGATCAGGGTCGACAATGATGCCATCCGGACGCTGAAAGTGTCCACCTCGTTCAGAAGGGAGATTGGGATAGAACAGGCATTACAGGTGTTGTGCAAGCTGACGGATACGATGCTGCGGCAGGCCGATGGCTGGTATGTCATTCAATAGAGCTTAAATAAAACCAAACTCATCATATGCTTATGAACACCCCTCCGCCTACATAATGATATTTTCAAAAAAAATGACCGCTCCCGGGTTGCAGCCGGGGCGGCCGAAGTTTTAAAATAACCCTGTCTCGAATTACTTAAAACTCATCAAATATATGAATTTACATTCATGCCAGTATTTGCTTGCCCGGCTATTAAAAAACAAAGGTCTGCTTATGAAGGCATTTTTCCTGGGTATATTGCTCCTTTCGGGCGGATTGCTGGTGGCGCGTGACAGCAGCGGCCAGGATCTGAATAAAATGACCCTGTCCGTACAGTTGAAGAACGTTTCTCTCAAACATGCCTTACGGAAGATCGAGGCCCTCACAAGTCTGCCGTTTACCTATAAGACCAGCGATATAGCAGAATATAGGGATGTCAGCTGTGAAGGCACGGATATGCCCGTCTCCCATGTGCTGGATGCGCTGTTGATGCACACCGGATTGGGATACGAACAGGTCAACAGCAATATCATTATCAAAAAGATAAAATCGGTCCCTCAGCCCCAGCCTGTGGTCAACGTCTCCTTCGACGGAGGCGTCAAAGGCAGGGTGGTGACGGCAGGGGGAGAGCCTGTGTCAAGCGCTACCATCAAGGTGGAAGGGTCAAACAGGGCCGTTGCCGCGGACAATAACGGAACGTTCACCCTTACAGGTCTGAAGGCCGGCAGCTATAAATTGAGGATATCTGCAGTGGGCTATGAGCCGCTCGTCAAAGATATCCGGGTACAGGATAATGAGATCACCGATCTTGAATTCGTCCTGCAGCAGGGTAACGCCAAAATGGACGAGGTGGTCGTCACGGCCCTGGGTATTACCCGGAAGGAGAGGTCGGTGGGTTATTCCACCCAGCAGATCAGCGGCAGTAATCTCACCGTCGCCAAAGAACAGAATGTCCTGGGCTCCCTGGGTGGTAAAATAGCCGGGGTACAGGTATCAGGATCTTCAGCAGCCAGTATGGGCGGTACCCAAAAGATCCAGATAAGGGGGGTCAACTCTGTTACCGGTGATGGAGAGCCCCTGGTTGTGGTGGATAATACACCCATCTCCAATACCAACTACGCGGACAAGAACGGACGGGACTACGGCAACCTGGCACAGGACATCAACCCGGAAGATATCGAGTCCGTGAATGTATTGAAAGGACCCGCGGCATCCGCCCTCTATGGTCTTCGGGGCCAGTTTGGCGTCATCCTCATCACCACCAAAAAGGGCAGCAGGAACAGCAAGCCTTCCGTAACGTTCAGCTCCGCTGCTTCGATAGAGAAGGCCGGTAATTTTATGCCACTGCAAAATATTTATGGAGCAGGTTCCACGCTTAACTTCGAGACGGTGACCATCAATGGGGTCGATACCAAATATGTTGACGGCACCTGGGATGAGAGTTGGGGGCCCAAGATGGACGGGACTCCCGTTCGCCAGCAGTACAGCTTTTATCGGGCAGACCCCGACTTTGGCAAGGCAACGCCTTTTGTACCCCATCCCAACAATATCAAAGAATATTTTGTAACGGGACGGACCCTGAACAACAGCCTTTCAATGACAGGCGGAGGACAGAACACCACATTCAGACTGTCCTACAACAACACGGATATCACGGGCATCGAACCGAATACCTATCTCAAAAGAAATAATCTTTCTTTCAGCGGATCTCTAAACATAACACCAGGTCTGGTGGCCCCTGTCAACCTCAACTATGCGCAAAACAAGGGACAGCGGCCTTCACAAGGCTATCAGGCCCTGGGCTCGCGCAACATGTACCAGTGGTTCGAG
>DASZVM010000770.1:0-7563 GCA_035547295.1 Puia sp.
CCTGAAGAACCCGGAATTATTCGCTCACTGGACGATCGGCGCAGTGCCATCGGTTGGATAATAGGAGCCGGATGAGGCGAGAGCCTCACGTCCGGTTCTGTGAGAACTTAGAGTTGAAACACTTTAATTTACTCGTTGACCTCATGATGAATGTAAGCAAGATATTGATCGTCGCCGCGTCAGGGGTCCTGTTGGGCCATACCCTGTCCGCGCAGTCTACGGATAATAAAGGAAGGATCAGCTATACCATCGATGACGGCTGGAAGTATATCCCGGAAGGAATGGCTTATGCTGCCGACACCAAACGGAATGACCTGCAGGGAGAGGCGGTGTCGCTGCCCCATACCTGGAACGCGCAGGATGTATTCGACGACGACAGGACCTATAAGCGGGGCATCGGCTGGTACCGGAAGGAGCTGCATTTCGGAAAGGAATATGCGGACCGGCGGATCTTCCTCTGCTTTGAGGGCGCCCACCAGGTGGCGGATGTGTATGTCAACGGGGAATTCGTGGGCCGTCACAAGGGCGGGTATACCGGGTTTAGCTTTGATATTACGGACCAGCTGAAAAAGAACCAGGACGGCAGCAGCGATGGGCTGGTCGCCGTGCAGGTGAACAACGCCCATGACCCTTATGTTCCCCCGTTATCCATCGGCTATGCCTCGTATGGCGGGATCTATCGCGACGTATGGGTCATTACAACGGGTGGTCTGCACTTTACAGAGGTCAACGACAACTCAGGCGGCGTGTACCTCAGCACGCCCGATATTGCGGGGGGAAAGGGAACCGTGTCGGCACGGTCCACTGTGACCAATGAAACAGACAAGCCGGCCGCCTTTCGTTATGTGAACGATTTTTACGATGCCACGGGCAAGCTGATAAAGACCGTCACTGCCGGCTATACGGTTGCCCCTCACCAAAAGATCGATGTCAGGGCCGTTGCCGACGTTGGGGACCATCCCCGGCTCTGGAGTCCTTCCGACCCGTATCTCTACCAGGTGAAAAGCCGTCTCGAGCAGGACGGCCGGGTGACGGATGAGGTCACCAACCGCGTGGGTTTCCGCTGGTTCAGCTTCGATCCCAATAAAGGTTTTAGCCTCAACGGTCAGAAGCTGGTGCTTCATGGCACCACCCGTCACCAGGATATGCTGGGTAAAGGCGATGCGCTGAGCGGTGAGGACCATGAGCGGGATTTGCGGATGATCAAAGATATGGGCGTTAATTTTATCCGGCTGGCCCATTATCCCCAGGCGCCGAAAGTGTTGCAGCTGGCTGACGAGCTGGGGCTGATCATCTGGGAAGAGGTACCCGTGGTCAACTATGTTACGCTGGATGACGAATTCCTGTTGAATTCAGAGAACATGATCCGCGAAATGATCCACCAGGGGTATAACCATCCCTCCGTGGTCATGTGGGGTTCCTGCAATGAGATCCTTCTTTATGGAAAGGAAGGGACCCGCATACAAACACACACGGATACGGCCTATGTGGGCGCGCTGAAAAAATATGTCATCAAACTGGATAGCACCATACGGGCGGAAGACCCTACCCGCCGGAGCACCATGGCCATGCACCTCAGCGACGACTATGCGAAGTTCGGTCTGGACAGGATCTCGCAGGTGGCCGGTCATAATATCTATGACGGCTGGTATTCCGGCACGCTGGACGATTTTGGAAAGGATGTGGATGCGATCCATCGCAGCGAGCCCGGCCAGGTGATCTTTATCAGCGAGTATGGCGCAGAAGGGGAAGTCCGGCTGAATTCGGAAAAGCCCGAGCGCATGGATTATACGGAGGAGTATCAGCGCATGTACCATGAGTCGTACCTGCGGCAGATCAATGCCAGGCCGTTCCTTGCAGGCACTTCCATCTGGAATGAATTCGATTTTTCCCAACCCAATATCGGAGGACCGCAACCTCACCGCAACCAGAAAGGAATGGTTACCTGGGACAGGGTACCCAAGGATGTCTATTATTTGTATAAGGCTAACTGGAACCCGGAGCCCATGGTGTATATCGCGTCGCGTAACTGGCTGGTGAGGGCGGGAGAGGCGCATGCGATGAGCACGATAGATGTGTACAGCAATCTTGATGCGGTGACCTTGTATGTCAATGGGGTTGCTCAGCAGGTGAAGAAGGTTGACGGGATCAAAAAAGCTTCCTGGCAGGTGCAGCTGTTCAACGGGCGGAATGTCATCCGGGCCACGGGAAAGTCCGGCGGGAAGATGATCGCCGACGAGGTGGTTATCGGGTACCGGCCGTATGAAATGGAAAACGTTTCGATCAATGCCGGTTCCAACGCGCAATATCTGGATGCCTCCGGTGGTGTATGGGTCGGCGACCGGCCTTACAGCAAGGGTAGCTTTGGCCGCATCGGCGGTAATCCATCTTTCTTTGCAAGAGGACAGATCATCAAGGGCACGGCCGACGTACCTTTATATTACTCCTTCCTGGACAGTCTGCAGGGCTACCGCCTGGATGTAAAGGACGGCCGCTATAAGGTGACCCTATACTTTGCCGAAAGCAAGGACCTCAAGCCCGGTGAAAGGGTCTTCGACGTCGACATCAACGGAAAGAATGTCGTACAGGATCTCGATCTCGCCGCTGCCTATGGATATGCCGTGGCTATCAAAAAGACCTTTATCGTGGATGCTGCCGGCGGGCAGGGGATCCATATAGACTTCAGCGCAAAAAAAGGTAATGCGTTGCTCAGCGGAATCAAGATAGAGCAATAAAAGATCCTCCGATATGAAAGTCCATAAAGAAAATATATTCTTTATACTGCTGGCATTGACGGCCGGCGTTACCTTTCCGGCCAGGGGCTACGGGCAGACGGCAGCTGCAAAGCAACGCCCCAATATCATCCTCATCCTCTCGGACGACATGGGCTATTCCGACATCGGCTGTTATGGAGGAGAGATCCACACGCCCAACCTGGATGCCCTTGCCAGGGAAGGGCTGCGATACACGAACTTTTACAATACATCCCGTTGCTGTCCGTCCCGCGCCACCCTGATGACAGGTCTCTATCCGCACCAGGTAGGGGTAGGCTGGATGGCCAATGTCCGGCATGAAGAGCCGGGCTACATTGCCGAGCTGAACAAGCAATGCGTCACTGTCGCCGAAGTGCTGAAGGGGGCCGGTTATGCCACCTATATGACAGGCAAATGGCATTTGTGCAACCGCTACGATGCCAACACCCCCAACGTCGGTGATCATCGGAAATATGACTGGCCCTTGCAGCGTGGCTTTGATAAATTTTATGGCATCCTGCTGGGCGCGGCCAACTATTACGACCCCGGCGCCCTTTGCCGGGATAATCGATTGATCAGTCCTTACCGGGACCCCGCCTATTCGCCGGCGCAGTATTATTTTACGAACGCCATCTCCGACAACAGCGTAAAATATATACAGGAAAGGGACAAGACAAAGCCCTTCTTTATGTACGTGGCTTATACCACCGCGCACTGGCCCATGCAGGCGCCGGAGGAAGAGATCAGAAAATACAAAGGCCGTTATGACAGCGGGTATACGGCCATCCGCGCCGGACGCTATCGCCGCATGCAGGCGCTGGGTCTTGTGAGCGGGGGCATGCCTCTTTCGCCGCCCGATACGGGTGTCAAACCCCGGTGGGAAGATGAGACCAACAAGCCCGCAATGGCCCGCCGCATGGAAACCTATGCCGCCATGGTAGACATCATGGACCAGGGCATCGGCAGGATCGTCAAAGAACTAAAGAAAGAGGGTCTTTATGAAAATACGGTCCTTCTCTTCCTGGAAGATAACGGCGCCTGTCATGAAATGGTAGGTGCGGATCTTGAAGGATTGATCGCAAAGGACACTGCCGCTGTACAAAAGCTTACGCCGGAAAGCATCCAATATTCGCAGGACCCTCCTGTGACGAGGGATGGGAAGCTGGTGAGACAAGGCAGGAATGTCATGGCAGGTCCCGCTGATACATATGTATCCTATATGCGGCAATGGGCCAATGTCTCGAATACGCCTTTCCGTATGTACAAGCACTGGGTCTATGAAGGCGGTATTTCCACGCCGCTTATCATCCACTGGCCGGCGGGGATCAAAGAAAAAGGCGTCTTGCGAAAACAGGTAGGTCATGAAATAGACATCATGCCCACACTGGTAAGCCTGGCGCATGCCACTTACCCGACGGAGTTCAAAGGCAACAAGATCACCCCGATGGCCGGCGTCAGCCTGGTGCCTACCTTTACCAACCAACCATTGCAGCCCCGCAGTATATTCTGGGAGCATGAAATGAACAAGGCCGTTCGCACAGGGAAGTGGAAGCTCGTCTGCACTTCGGAGATGTCAGGCGGGAGATCCGGCAGATGGACTTCTTATCGATCGGCACCCTGGGAGCTGTATGATATGGAAAATGACAGGAGTGAGCTGCATAACCTGGCTGCCCAACAACCGGACTTAGTGGCCGAAATGGCCGGGAGCTGGGATGTATGGGCACATAAGTCGCTGGTGTTCCCCGCTCCCTGGAAAGAAGCTACCGGAAAAGAAAAGATAGACAAACAAGAAAATCAATAAAGAACTATGCAAAGAGCCATCACATTTTCGTTTTGTTGCCTGCTGCTGGCGGCCTGTAGTACCGGAAACAAGCATGGCGCCGTGACCACTTCATGGATAGACCACAACCTGCAGGATGCGGACAAACAATATAAGGTGCTGATGGCAAAAACACCGGACGGCGTCATGCCCCGTTCATTTGCCCATGACAGCCTTCGCACCTGCACTTCCGAGAACTGGATCGCCGGCTTCTACCCGGGGACCCTGCTCTACCTCTACGAAGGCACGGGAGACAAGGCCCTCTACGATGAGGCGCTGAAGCGGATACCCCTGATGGATAAGCAACAATACAATACGAATACCCATGACCTGGGGTTCATGATGTATTGCAGCTATGGCACCCTTTACAGGCTTAGCCCGGAAGACCATTACAAGCAGATACTGCTGAACTCGGCGCGTAGCCTGTCCACCCGCTTCAATCCAAAGGTAGGGTGCATCCGTTCCTGGGGTAAATCGGATGACACCACGCAGTTCAGGGTCATCATCGACAATATGATGAACCTGGAATTACTGATGTGGGCGACGGAGATCACCGGCGACTCCTCCTTTTACAAGATTGCCGTCACCCATGCCAACACGACGATGATGAATCATTTCAGACCGGACTACAGCTCCTACCATGTGGTGGTCTACAACCCGCAGACAGGAGCCGTGATGAAGAAACATACCGCGCAGGGCGCGGCGGATGGATCCGCCTGGTCAAGAGGGCAGTCATGGGGGCTTTACGGTTATACGATGATGTACCGTTTTACAAAAGACAAAAGATACCTGGACCAGGCGCAGCATATTGCCGCCTTTATCCTGAATAACCCCCATTTGCCCGCGGATAAAGTCCCCTACTGGGATTACGATGCGCCGGGCATTCCGAATGCCGAACGGGACGCTTCCGCAGGGGCCGTTATGGCTTCGGCGCTTATCGAGCTGTCGGGGTACAGTGATGCCTCCCTGTCCGGGAAGTACCTGCAAACCGCGGAGACCATTTTACGCTCCCTTTCTTCTCCTGCGTATAAGGCGGCCAGGGGGAAGAACGGCGGCTTTCTGCTGGAACACAGCGTGGCCAATATGAATAAGGATACGGAAGTCGACTCACCGCTGCCGTATGCGGACTATTATTATGCCGAGGCGTTGGTGAGGATGAAACAGCGGTTGAAGTAAAATTTGATATCGGATGAAGACAGATAAATGCCTACCCCTTGTTTTTGGATGTTTATTTGCGGGCTGGACCTCTTTGCAGGCGCAGGGGCCTGCCCGGACCATCACGGCCGACTGGCAGAAAACCAACGGCGCATTCAGCCGGAGCTTTGAAACCTGCGTAGGCGCGGGCCGTGCGGCGGAAGGACTGCGGGCCGACTGGCAACGGCAGCTGGCCGAGGTCAAAAAAGCCGCCGGGTTCAACTATATCCGGTTTCACGGGCTGCTCTGTGATGAGATGCATGTCTATACGGAAGACAAGGCAGGTCATCCCATCTATAACTGGCAGTATGTCGACATGCTTTATGATTATCTCCTGAGCATCGGTGTCCGTCCTTTTGTAGAGCTTGGTTTTATGCCGCCTGACCTGGCCAGCGGGACAAAGACGGTCTTCTGGTGGAAAGGCAACGTCACCCCTCCGAGATCCTATGAAAAGTGGGGCGACCTTATACGCGCCCTCGTCAAACACTTCGAGGACAGGTATGGGCGCGCGGAAGTGGAGAAATGGTATTTCGAAGTATGGAACGAGCCTGATCTGCATGGTTTCTTCGATGGGACCCAGGCGGAATATTTTCATCTTTACCAGGTGACGGCCGCGGCTGTCAAATCGGTCTCTCCCACGTATCGCGTAGGCGGACCGGCTACTTCCGGCAGCAAATGGATCCGGGAAATGCTGCAATTCTGCGCGGACAGCCATGCGCCCCTGGATTTCGTCTCCACCCATAGCTACAACACCCGCACCGTCTTCGATGAGTTCGCTTCGCGCAAACGACGCACCATGCTTCCGTCGGACTATCTTTGGAGCAACGTCGTCAATACCCGGCGTATCATGGACAGCAGCGGTTACAAGGACAAACAGCTGCACTATACCGAGATCAACAGCTCACCTTCTTCCCGTGATCCCCTGCATGACAGCTATCAGAATGCCGCCTTTCTTTTAAATACATTGAAGCACACCGGACATGCGGCCAATTCCATGTCCTACTGGACCTTTACGGACATCTTCGAAGAGGCCGGTCCGGCGGTGACCGCTTTTCATGGCGGCTTTGGCCTGATGAACCTCCAGGGTATCAAAAAGCCTGCGTTCTTTGCGTATCAATTCCTGCATGAGCTTGGGGGCACGGAGTTGAAAGATGCGGATACCTGTTCCTGGGTTTGCCGCAGCGACAAGGGCGTCCAGGTACTTTTCTGGAACCTGCAATTGCCTTTTGCAGAGGCGCCTTTTTTTGATGACAGCTTGTTCAGGGTGAACCCCGCACCTTCGGATGCGGCGCCTGTCTCGGTGCGGCTGAGTCATATCCCGAACGGGGAATACGAGGTTTTGGTGTATCACACCGGCTATCATCACAATGACCCTTTCAGCGCCTGGCTGGAGATGGGTTCACCGGCCAATCTTACACCCCGGCAGACGGCGGCTTTGAAGAAGGTAGCCTCCGGGGCGCCGGAGAGCAGGACGCGGGTAACGATCACGGACGGACGCTACAGCGCCGATTTCCGGACAAAGCAGAATGATATTTATTTTATAAAGCTGATCAGGTTATGAGAATAATAGTTGTATTTGCGGCGCTCTTATGGACAGCACCCGTGTTTGCTTATGCAGGACGTAATGTCCGTGAAGGTGGCGATCCGCGGATGATAGCATTTACGGCGCTGCATTCCGTGAAGATCGAGCTGACGGGGGCGACGGCGATTGGTACGGGTGTAAAATTTTCGGTCAGGATCGTTGATGAAAGGGGTGGAAAAGTCGTGTTCGATCAGCCGGTGACGGGGGTAAGCAAA
>DASZVM010000771.1:0-2756 GCA_035547295.1 Puia sp.
TCCCGGGCATTGGGTGGCGTGAAGTAACTTTCTTTCAGTGCAGGGTCGTATTTTGAAATATACACCGGTTCTATGAACCGTGCCCCTGTCCTGGCTGTTTCACGTATCGCTGTTTCCCAGGAATAGCCGTTGAATGCCAGCGTATTTATGGCAATGTTGCTATTTTTGAGCATCTTCGGCCGCTTTCCTGATCCTTCCGATGTGTTCTGACCTTGTGTAGCCCGGGACGAATATCGTTGCCAGCTTTAAAGTTTCGTCGCCTGTGTTCTTAACCTGGTGCATCATTCCTGTCGGGACCCAAAAGACGCAATCCTCCTCGATGGGATATTCTTCTCCTTCGCAGATGGCGATGCCTTTTCCATGGACTACGTAGATCAGCTCCGGCCGGTCGTGGAGATGATAGTCCGTACCGCTGCCCGGGTAGATGATCGCCTGGGTAAAGTTGAGCTCGGGTATATTCCTTTTGTCCGGTCCATAAAACAGCTTGATGTGTCTTTTAAAGGGATCCTTTATCAGTTCACCTTCTTCTTCCCAGCATTTAATGATTTCCATAATAGTTCCTCCTTTTTGATTTTTATGTATGGTATGTGTTCTATTTTCTTTTCGGGGTCTATGCAGGCAAACAGGATGGCGCTGACCATCACCAGGATGCCGACGGTGATAATGGCGGGGGAATACTCGCCTGATCGTTGTACGATGTAGCCAAACAGGATCGAGCATACAAAGCCGCCCAGGTTGCCGGCTGAGTTCATTGCCCCGCTGACGGCGCCGGCATACTTACCCCCGATGTCGAGGCAAATTGCCCAGGCGATCGGCAGCATACAATCCATCAGGCCGAATCCCAGGACCAGGAAGATCATTCCGCTCACCTTTCCTGTAGTCGCCGCGGTGAGGAAAAGACAGCAGGCCGACAATGCAAGGCTTATGGAGCCAACCAATCGGCGTCCTTTTTTTATGCCGAATTTCAGAGAGGAGACATCGCTAAGATATCCGCCGGCTGCGTTGCCAATTACACCCATTATAAATGGCAATGGGGATCAGATACCCATTTCTTTCATGGTAAAACCCCGGCCATTGACGAGGTAAGTGTGGAACCATGACAAGTAGAACCATGATCCCCAGACATAGCACCAGCACATCAGCATGACGAGCCATACCTGGGGATTGCCAAAGATCTTTTTCCAGGGAAATGTGCTGTGACCGGTGCCGCTTTCGTTTGTATCGATCTCTTCCAGCTCTGCGTTTGTAATTCCCCGATAGTCTTTCGGGTTGTTGTGGAATACCTTTTTCCAGATCAGCACCCAAATGATCCCAAGTGATCCGAAAAGCCAGAACCCCTGTCTCCAGCCGGACAGCGCGATGACAGGTACGATGACCAATGGGGCCAATGCCCCTCCGATGCGGCTGGCCCCCCATATGGCTCCCATGGCCCTCGATCGCTGTTGCAAAGGGAACCAGCGGGCAACGACACCCGACATATTCGGATAGGCGCCTGCTTCGCCCATGCCGAACAGCGCCCGGACGATGATGAGCAAGGCAAGCCCGCTTGCAAAGCCGGTGAGGATAGTGAAGGCAGACCACCAGACAACGATCCTCGTCAAAATATTTTTCTGACCGAATTTGTCGCCCCATGCGCCGGCGGGTATTTCAAATAAACTGTAAGTAAGGGCAAACGCGCCTAAGACCCATCCCCATTGGCGGGTGTCCAGCCCAAGATCTTTTTGCATGGCAGGTCCGGCAACGGCGATGCATAGCCTATCCATATAGGTGATCAGCGACAGGGAGCCCAATAAGACGAGGACCTTATATCTTTTTTTCAAAGGGGTCATTTTGTAATGAATTCCACTTTTCTGACGGAGAAGCAATCGTTCCCTGAATATACCAGGTAACAAGTCCTGCCGTTTTTGCTTATCCATTTGGCGGGGAACGAAGAAGTCTCGCCCGGGCCGACGTCCCAATCCCTGGTATAGTAGACTGTATGCCAGGGGCCCCAGGGTTCGGCTGCCTCGTAAATGCCAAAGCCTCCCTGGAAACGGCTGCCCTGCGGATGTTTGCTGTCGGGGTTGACCTGACACCAGAGATAGCGTTTGAGCCCTGCGTCGTAGGTGATGCCTGATCTATAGCACATGGCAGGATGGGTGAACACCGGACCTCTTTTCTCTATGTTCTTTGTCCACACGGGTTTTCCCTGCTTATCCAGGCTTGTAAAGAATTCATAGGCCGAACGGTCCCGTATCTTATTTTTAGCCACGCGTGCCAGCACCATTTGATCCGCGGGTTTATATGCGTCCTTTTCGTCGTGTGAATAGATGTATACGAAATTGTCCTTTGCTCCGTGATAGTTCCTGCCAAAATTCAAAAATGCCGGGCAGCCAAAACTTTTTGTAAAGTCCCAGTCGCTGTATGTCCATGTGCTGCCATGGTCTATCGACCAGGCCAATTGCGACTCTTCTCCATTCCCGTTGGCATTCCTCAGCCACATGTACAGGGTCCCATTCACCATCAGCATGCCGCTGGCCTTTTTACCTATGCGTCCATGTCCGATTTGTTCTCCCGTGCCGGAGCGGATATTGATGCCCTGAAAATCATCCGGATCGCCGGTGATCTTTGCCAGGCCCAGGCTTAGCTTTTTATCGACTTTCGGATCGAAGCCGGAACCATCGCCGTAGGCCCCATATTGCGCATTGTCATCGGCCCAGGTCATCGGCCAGTTGTCGCTGTCACAGGCTTTATGAACGACGGTGGATGCGGGAGCG
>DASZVM010000772.1:0-2545 GCA_035547295.1 Puia sp.
GATCCATCCCCCGCCCAGCGTTACCTTCCCTGAAGGGGTCAGCCGGCCGTTGCTGTCGGTGATGTCGATCCTTGGCAGCCGTTCATCATTGAGGAACACCCGTATCCGGCTGCCGCACACCTGTATGCGCAACGTGTACCAGACACCAGGCTCAGGATGAAAATCCAGATCACGCAGGGCAAGGAACTCATCCGTACCCATATAGCCCAGCCGGCTGAGATAAAGGTTATTCTGCCGTCCGCCCCTTAACGCGACGATATAGCGGTCGTTCCGGTCATACTCCCGAAACCCGGCCCAAATCTGCACCTGCTCCTCCCCTGCCGGCGTACGTGCGCGAAAACGCAGCTCGTAATCGCGCTGGTCCCTGTCACCCCATGCAGCATACGCTTCTTTTGTGGTCAGTATGCCGTCTTTTATGCTACAAACACCCCTGCCCACTTTCTCGAATGCCGGCATGGATTGGGCCTGTGCTTGCTGAACGGCTATCGCCAGCAGCAATATCATCTTCATTTTCATATAATACCTGATTTATGGCCGGTCGGCAGGATCGCTGCCGAAATCTTTGTTAGGACGGCTGCCCATGGTTAGCACCAGGGTACCGCCTTTCAGGATATCCTCATGAAGGATATAGCTTTTTGTATAGGGCGTTCCGTTCAGGGTGGCGCTTTGTATGTAAATGTCTTCCGGGCTGTTGCGAATGGTGTGTACTTCGAAACTACCTCCTTGTGGCAGAGGTATCTTCACTTTGTCGAATAAGGGGCTGCCGATGACATATTTCCCCGAAGCGGGGAATACAGGATAAAAACCCATGGACGAAAAGACATACCATGCCGACATCTGCCCGCAGTCTTCGTTGCCAATGGTCCCATCAGGCTGTGGTCGGTAGAATTCCTTTAAAATATAATGCACTTTCTCCGCCGTACGCCATTGCCGGCCCGCGGACGCATATAGATAGGCGATATGATGAGAAGGTTCGTTCCCGTGGGCATATTGGCCGATGAGCCCTGTCAGATCGTTCAATCCGTCCACCCCTGCGGGGGTCTGTAAATGGAAAAATGAATCCAGCCTGGCAACAAATGCTTTCTCCCCACCCACCAGGTCCATCAATCCTTTTACATCTTCCGGCACCAGCCATAGATATTGCCAGGCGTTGCCTTCCGCGTAATCCACTGCCCAGGGACGGGTGCTTTTTACCGGATCAAAAGGTTGTCTCCAACTGCCGTCCGTCTGTTTGCCCCGAAAGAATCCCGTTGCCGGGTCATAGTATTGCCGGTAGTTTTGGGCCCTTTTTGAGAAATAGGTGTAGTCCTCTTCCTTCCCCATCTGTTTTGCCATCAATGCCGTGCTGGCATCGCTGATGCAATATTCCAATGCTTTTGCAACGCTTCTGCTCTGTTTGTCGGAAGGTATCCATTCAAGGTCCTTTACGTACATCATTCCCAGGGAATCCGACATGGCGGTAGCCTTGATGGCGCGAAAAGCCCGCTCTCCATCATACCCCCGGATACCCTTTAACCAGGCTTCGGCGATCACCTGCTGGCTGCTGATGCCGACCATGGTGCCCGTCTCATAACCCATCAGATGCCAGATGGGCAATCTGCCCTGCTGATCATAAATTGCCAGCATCGTCCTGATCATATCGTTGACCCGCTGAGGCTCCAGCAGCGTATACAAAGGATGGACAGCCCGGTAAGTGTCCCAGAGGGAGAAGATCGTGTAGTTTGAAAAACCGGCATGGGTATATACTTTTCCGTCCGCCCCTCTGTAATCTCCGTTATGGTCGTTGAAAAGAGAGGGGTCGATCATCGTATGATACAAGGCTGTATAAAATATCTTTTTGTCTTCGTTGTTCTTTGTCTCTACCTGTACTTTCGACAGCTCATTTTCCCAAAGACCGTCCGCGGCTTGTGCTGTTTGTTCAAAATTCCAGCCCGGCAGTTCGGCGTTTATGTTCGCCAGCGCGTTGCCGGCGCTTACGGGGGAAAGGCTTACTTTCAGCTCTAAGGTGGATGGGGTTTGCTCTGAGGATGGTGCTTGCGCTAAGGAGGATAGCGTTTGCCCGAAGTTCATCAGACCTTTGATCGCCTTGCCTTTTCCGCTCTTGCCGGCCAGTAATTGGTCGCCATCGTACACCTGGAAATCCTTTACAGGCATAGACGTCCGAATGGCAAACCAGACCCGCTGTTCTTTTGCCCATCCTTTGGAGAAACGATAACCTTTAAAAGTGGTATCATCCGTTTGCTCGATGTAGGTGTCATAGGATTGGTCCTGCACGCCTTCCTTCAGATCCACGATGACATGTGCCTTGTCGCTGCCGGTGAATGTGTATTTATGCAGCGCTACTCTTTCCGTAGCCGTCAGCTCTACCTGCACGTGGTGATCGTCCAGGGTGACGGAATAATACCCCGGCCGCACTTTTTCCCGTTGGTGTGAATAAAGAGAGGCATATCCGGCGTGATGATCTTTTTCTGTGCCTTTGTCTGTGCGCACTGCTCCGGTATACGGCATGATGAGGATATCGCCCAGGTCGCCGATGCCCGTTCCA
>DASZVM010000773.1:0-7109 GCA_035547295.1 Puia sp.
CTGGAGACCCCCTTCAACGATGAGAGATTTGAGGGCCTGGTTGATCTGGCTAATACGGATTGCATATTTCACCCGGGAACGTAGAACACAATAACCACGCGGCAGGAGAGAAGGAAGAATGATGGCTGTAAGGATCAAAGGACCGATCTGGCACGGAAAAGCTCGCTGACACGATCGATGATTTTATAAAGACCGGCCAGATCGCACGGCTTGGTATAATAGACATCGGCGCCATAACCTATGCACTTATCGATATACTCCCGGTGACCGGAAGTGCTCCATACGATCTTCCCGATGTTTCGGAATCGGGCGTCGGACTGTATCGATCTCAGCACCTCTGGGCCCGTGAGCCCCGGCATTTTATAATCCAGCACCATAAGGACAGGCAGATCCCCCGGTGCGCAGCTTTGAAGATGCGCAAGGGCCCGAAGACCATTGTCGACCAATTCCACATGCACACCCGGGTTTTGACGAAGAAAACGCTCTATGAACATCTCCTGATCGTCCGGATCGTCATCCGCCAGCAATATATAAGGACCCGACCTCGCCATGCACTAAAATAGGAAAAAAGGCGCTACCTTCAATCATCCGCATATGAAAGAGATCGAATCCTTATTTGAAACTTATAAGACGTCCGTCCTCCACAAGGACCTCGATGCCTTCCTTTCCATATTTGACGACAACGTCCGCATTTTCGACATGTGGGAGTGGACATATGACGGCCTTACTCCCTGGCGAAAAATGGCAAAGGACTGGTTCTCGTCCCTGGGGACCGAACAGGTCGCCGTAACCTTCGACGACATCCGGATCCGGACCGCCGGAGAAATGGCCGTCGCCACCGCCTACGCGCGGTTCGCCGCCGTGTCGGAAAAAGGAGAGGAGCTGCGCTCCCTGCAAAATCGCCTTACATGGGTAGCCGGAAAAAAAGACGGCGCCTGGAAGATCATCCACGAGCATACTTCCGGACCCGTGGACGGTGAGACGATGAAAGTCCGGCTTCAACGCTGACCTATCTTACGATCTTGATATCCGGTCCCCGCCGGTCGATACCCCCTTTCACGGACTTCCCGGCAAACCGGTTGATGCTGTACGTAAAGCTCAGAAGCCAGTACCGGTTCAACACCTTATACGATACATCGTCGATATAGTTTTGACTGGTATTCCTGGAAAATCCCGTATTCTGCCGTAGGATATCAAACACCTGCAGCCGGAAGAGACCCTTCTTATTCCGGAAGACCTGCGCAGCCACTCCCGCATTCCAGACCAGGGGACTGCTGTTATAGCCGGCCGGCAGCCCGCTGCGATGCGTATAGTTGAGATCGCTGGCAAAGCTCAACACTTTTGTCAGATACCAGTTGACATCAAACGTATACGTCTCCGTCCAGTAATGCTGGTTTTGCCCCGCCTGCAGCGAATAACGGGCATCATTGTACGCTACTTTGGCGCCGCCGCTGATATCCAGCAGCTCCTTGTAAGAAAATTGCAGGTCGGCTCCCTGACCCGCAGACCAGGTATTCCCATTATTCCTGGCCCCGTTGACCAGGCTCGCATTATGATCGTACTGCAGGTCGCTTTTCAGGTTTACCATGCTCCTTATCGCCCGTATGGGAAAATCCCAGGATATAAACCCACCCGCCTGGTATAGCCCATCCAGGTTCACAGGCCGGGAGGTCCTGACCCCCGTACTGTCAAATTCGTCATCGTTGACGATACGATGCCGTATGCCGTTGTAATTCAGCATGGCGAAAAAGCTGGTACGCCTGAAAGGATCAAAGGCCACATAGTTCATCCGCACGGAATGATAATACTCCTGCCGGAGCCCCGGATTGCCCGCCACGATGTTCAAAGGGTCGGAGTTGTCCGGCACAGGCTGCAGCTGGGTAAGGGAAGGCTGGTTGGTATACGTCGTATACTGCAGCCGCAGGTTCCGGTATTTATTGATCTCGTACTGGATAAAACCGTTCGGCAGCAGGTTCCGGAAAGTTTGTCGCAGCATGCTGTCCTTACCCGTATATCCGAACGTGTTCAGGGACGAAGCCTGCTGCAGCATGAGGCCCGCAGTAAAACTAAAGCCCCGCAGCTGGTGCCGGAAAGCCAATCCTTCGCGGTGATAGGTATAGGCGTTGCGGAGATCGTTCGTCTGTTGCTGATTGGGTAGCGTATATTTTCCATTCCCATCCGCATCGAAGGTCTGCTTGCCCGCCAAAGAATGGCTTTGATAAAAATTGTAATTCGCCTCCAGCAACGATCTTTTCGACAAGGGCTCGGTATAGCTGACAACAGCGCCGTAATTATTCCCGTTACCTTCCCGGTTATACACCTGGTTCAGGGTATCCGCCGTCCCTGTTTTATAAAAATGGTTCAGGGAATACAGCGTTCCGCCCCCGGAATTATCATTCAGACCAAGGGACAGATTGGCGGACAGGGTCCTGCCCTTTTTCCGGAACTTATGCCTGAACAACGCATTGCTGCTCCAGGTATACCCGCTGGTATGAGACAGGTTATTGGAAGCGCTCGTATTCAACAAAGAGTTATCCGCCCGGCTGCGGCTGCTGTCGATGGCCGACGACTGGTTATTGCTGCGCTGATAAGTAAAGGTGCTGGTAAATTTCAGGGAGCTAAGACTATCCGGACGGGTATCCGCGAGGATATTGATCCGCTGATTTTCATTGTTCCGGTCGGTAGCGCCCGTATGGTCCTGGTCAAAGGAATTCTGGGGTGACAGGTATTGCCGGGCATCCTTTTGCCGGATATGGTCCTCCGCCCGGTTGTAGAAATAGCTCCCGCCAACTTCCGTTCCTCCTTTCCACGTGTCGTTGAAATTTGCCCCGCCCGCCCTGGTGGTGGTGATCGCCTGGTTGTTTTGCGCAAAGTCCTGTATGGGCACGGACGAATTGACGTCCATCCTGGCGCCGCCGGCTCCCCCCATGCCGCCGCCATTGTTAAAGCCCAGTACGTCCTGGAAGGAAAACCCCTGCTTATTCGTGTTGTTCCACATACCCAACGCCGACAGCTGACGATCGTCCCGGAATTGGTTGAGATTGAATTTGGTTTCATACCTGCCGTCCCGGGCAGCGTTGTCCTCAAATCCTCCCGTAGCACTACCCGCATCCCCGCCGCCGCCGGCCGTCAACCGCCCAAATACGCCATGCTTCTTCTCTTTTTTGATGGTAAGGTTGATCGTTCGCTGGCTGTTGCCGTCGTCAAAACCGGTAAATTGACTCTGATCCGATTTTTTGTCAAACACCTGCACCTTGTCTACCGCGTCGGCCGGAAGGTTCTTCGAGGCGATCTTGGGGTCATTCCCAAAAAACTCTTTCCCGTCCACAAGCACTTTCTTCACCTGCTCGCCGTTTGCCTTGATATTGCCATCCTTATCCACCTGTACGCCAGGCAGCTTTTTTAACAGGTCTTCCACCACCGCCTCGGGTCTTGTACGGAAAGAGGCCGCATTGAACTCGATGGTATCATGCCGGATAGTGACAGGCGGAGCCTCCTGGTGCACAGTGACGGAGTCCAGCACGCTGCTGGCATCGGAGAGGATGATCTCACCCAGATCGATGTCCTTCGCCAGGTCCGACACGACAAAACTCCGGCTTGCAGATCTGTAGCCTACATGGGATATCAACAGCCGGTAGCTCCCTCTGCCTAGTCTTGATACCTGGAAAACGCCGGAAGCCGCGCTACGGCCAAAACCCGCCAGGGAAGAGTCACGGTTGTTCAACACCGTTACAGTTGCATCCGGCACGGCCGCATGCGCCGCTGTATCCTTCAATCTGCCGCGGACGCTGCCATCAGTCTGTGCCGGGGCCTGCAGCGCTGCGATACAAAAAACAAGGGAGTAGAAGTATTTGGTTGCCATATAGGCAACGAAAATACCCGTACCGGTGAACCCCGCGGGTTAACCAGGTTTGATTTAAGGTTAATAAAGGTTAAAAAGGAAGTCAATTCACCGTCACCGCGCCCAGCATGGGGTCATGGTCCCTCACGGATAGCAATATCTTATACCCTTTATCTTCTTGTCGCAATAAAAGCTCCACCCGCAGCTTCTTCATATCCCCGACTCCGGGAAGAAGGGAAAAGACAACCCGGCAGGATTTCTTATCCAGCGTTGGATCCTCATATTGCCCGCTTAAAATAAAGGTCTTTTGCGTACCCAGCGTGATGATGCTGTTGCTCAGCTCTCCAAAGACATCATGAAATCGCTCGCGCGCCTTTTCGAAGCTTTCTGCTTCCATGACAGTACAGGTCCAGCTATAGCCTTCACCGGCCACAGCTTCGGAGCTTCCCGTCAACACCACCATACAGGATGGACTGCCGGGTAATTGCAAGGTGGACTTGTATTCAGCCGTCTGCTGAGCCCGGCTGACCAGCTCACCCCTGATGTTATTAAATCGGTTGGGATAATCCTGGATGACTTTTTCCAGTACGGATTGGGTCTTATTCGAAAAAACCCCCTGCGCCGAGAGCATACCCGAAAGCAACATGGTCGCAATCGTAAGAGTAGCGTTTCTCATAGAAAGGATTTTCGGCAAAGTACAACTATTCCCATCCCCTCGCAATAGGAAATTTACGTGGTTTAACAAACAATTGTGGATAAAATGTACAATAAATTTGTATATTCACGTTCTATACTGTTGTACTCTGATTTAAACTACTTTAAAATCCTTTAAAACCCCAATGTCAAATGAATAAGGACCACATGTCTTTCGACACACGCAATGCAAAGATTTACAAGGACATATACAGGCCCTCTTCCAAGATTACGCGTTTTCTGGGCACAATATTGTCCGTCATCCTCGTAGGCCAGTCGCCGGTGACTCATAGTAGTCATCACATGCGAAGAAGATAGTTACCCCATTAAAAAAGCGCCGATCGGCGCTTTTTTTTTCACGTTACGGCAACGGCCCTCCCCTGAATCCGCCTCCGCCTCCATCACGGAATCCACCCATATGACGCCCGGGGAAGAAGCCCGGCATCCGTCGCTGATTGGCGCCGGCAAAATTGTTGAGGTTATACGTAAAGGTCAGCATCGCATACCGGGTCAGCACATTGTTCCGGTTGTATGTGATCTGGCCCTGGGCATTCACCGACTTGGTTACCGATACATTCTGGTTCAGCAGATCGAACACCGTCAGCCGCAGCTCCCCGTTCTTTTTCTTGAACAGCTGCTTGGCAATGCTGGGATTCAGCAAAGGCACGCTGGCATTATACCCGCTGGCCTGGGTGTTGGTATACGTATAGTCGAAGGTCGTCGCTATCAGCCAGCCGCTGTTGGTATAGGCCGTGATCTCCGCCGAAAGCACTTCCGTAAAATAGTTCAGGTTATTGTTATTCTGCCCGCTGGGAGTCTTGGACGTAAGGGCCGACTGTCTCCTGGCGATATTATAGGTGGTGGCAGAGCTGAAGTTCATATCGAAGTTCTTTTTGATATTCGTCGTCCAGCTTATCGTCTCCGCCATCGTCGTGTTGTGCACAAAAAGATGCTGATAGTTCGCGGCTATCGCTGCCAGGGAGTCCTGCGCCCATAACGACTGGCTTTGCGAATAATTTACGTTGGTGATAAAGTTCAGGTTCGACTTGGGCTTCTTAAGAGGAAACCCGTAATTGAAATAACCTGACACATTCCAGGTGCCGCCCAGGTTGACATAGGTGGTCGTCTGTCCCCCCTTCGCATTGTACCAGAAAAGGGTCTGGATATCGTTGACGATCGTGCTGGCATTGACGGTAGCAAAAAGCACCCGCTGGTTGCCCGGTTGAAAATTGGTGTACAGCACCCGCATGCTATGGGTGAACTGAGGCCGCAGATCAGGGTTGCCCACCGTATAGCTGATCTGGTCGCCCGTAGTGGTCAGCGGCTGCAGCTGAGAGGCTGAAGGCTGACCCGTCCTGCCGGAATAGAAGAACCGGAGGTGCGATGTCCGCGACCAGTCATACCTGAAATTTACGGTAGGCGTGATATTTACATAATTCCGCGCCACCGTGATACCCTTCGTCAGGTTCTGGCTGTTATAGTTCGTAAACTGTACACCCGACCCGGCGGAAAAATTAAACTTGGCATTCTGCAGCCGGTAGTTCAGGGTAAACCTGTCCGAATTGGAGAGGAACTTATAGGAATTGCTGAACAGGCTGTCAAACCTTGTATAATCTTTCGTGTCATCGGCATAGTCAAAAGTAGTGTTCAGTGTCTTGTTGTTGGTATACGAGTGGTTATAATTGAACTCCAGGATCTGGTCCTTGGCAATGGGCTCCGTATAAGACAAAGTAGGGCTCAGGGTCGTACCATGATAGGAATTGGTATAGTACTGGTTCAGCGTATCTATCCTGTTCAGCTTATACAAAGTATTGATGGCGTTGTTAAACCCCGTACCATTATTGACATTGGATGTTATATTCATGTCCAGCGACAAGGTCCGGTAAGGCTTTTTAAACTTATGCCGCAGCTCAAGGTTGGTGCCATTGATGTTAAAACCCGATGTATAGCTGTTGTTGTGCGAGACGGATTGGTTGATATTGTTCCCAAAATTATCCACCGAATAGCTGGAAGAGGAACCTTGGGGGGTACTGTGCTGGAAGGTCACATTTGGCCGGAATACAAGCGAGTTGCTGCTGTCAAAACGCTCTTCCAGGTTAAGATAGATCCTGTGGTTCTCGCTTCTGGATAAGCTGGAATTGTTTCCCGCACTGGTTTGAACCGTATCCTCGCTGGTCGGCTTGATGACGCTGTCCTGCTGAGCGACGGAGACATGCTGCTGGTTGTAAAAATAGCTTGCCTGCAGGTCTGTCTTGGAGTTCAGCGCATTCCGGTAATTGGCGCCGCCGGACCAGACAGTAGTAATGCCGTTGCCGCCCCCTCCGCCGCCGCCGCCGTTAAATCCGCCGCCACCGCCCCGACGACCGCCGCCAGTGCCAAAAATATCTGCTTGGGAAAAATTCTGCTTATTGACATCGTTGGCCTGCCCTATCAGAGAGATCTGCTGTTCACCGTCAAATCGGTGAAGATTGACCACCTCATCATAGTTCTCATTCGTTCCCGCGCCTGCGGCAAGCTTCCCGAAATAACCCTGCCGTTTATCCCTCTTCGTGACGATATTGATCGTCTTTACCCG
>DASZVM010000774.1:0-4245 GCA_035547295.1 Puia sp.
GGGACAATGGCCTGCCTGCATTGTTCTATCAATTCGGGCGTTATCTTAGTATCAGCAGCACCAGGGTAGGGTTGCTGCCTCCGAATCTGCAGGGTTTATGGGCCAACCAGATCCAGACGCCGTGGAACGGGGATTATCACCTGGATATCAACGTACAGATGAATCACTGGCCTGTCGAGGTCTCCAATCTTTCAGAGCTGGACCTGCCGCTGGCAGAGCTGGTACGCAGGATGGTACCGAATGGCGAGAAGACTGCCAAAGCCTATTACAATGCCAAGGGCTGGGTGGCCCATGTCATCACCAATATCTGGGGTTTTACGGAACCCGGTGAAAGCGCTTCCTGGGGCGTGACGAAATGCGGTTCAGGCTGGCTCTGTAATAACATCTGGGAGCATTATGCCTTTACCAATGATAAAAAATACCTGGCCGGCGTTTATCCTATCCTGAAAGGTTCCGCGCAATTCTATAACAGCATGCTGATAACGGACCCGAAAACCGGCTGGCTGGTGACGGCGCCGTCCTCTTCTCCGGAAAACTGGTTCATACTGCCTAATGAAAGCCATGCCAGCATTTGCATGGGCCCTACCATCGACAACCAGATCATCCGGGAGCTGTTCGGTAATGTCATCACGGCGGCCCGGCTGCTGGGTGTGGATCAGAGGCTGCGTGACACGCTCTCCGCCAGTCTCGCCAAGCTGCCTCCGCCCGGGCGTATCGCTCCGGATGGCAGATTGATGGAATGGATGGAAGATTATAAAGAGACCGAGCCACATCATCGTCATGTGTCGCATTTGTACGGTCTGTACCCGGCGGGTCTTATCACGCCCGAAACGACGCCTGATCTGGCGGAAGCCTGTAAGAAGACCCTGGAAGCCAGGGGAGATGACGGACCCAGCTGGAGCATTGCGTACAAGATGCTTTTCTGGGCAAGGCTCCACGATGGCAACAGGGCGTACAAGCTCTTGCTCGAGATGATGAAATCCACCTTGAAGACCGACATGAACTATGGTGCGGGCGGAGGGGTTTATCCCAACCTGCTGTCGGCAGGCCCTCCCTTCCAGATAGACGGCAATTTTGGCGCCGCGGCAGGTATTGCCGAGATGCTTTTGCAGAGCCATGCGGGTTTTATTGATCTCTTACCTGCCTTGCCTGATGCCTGGAAACCCTCGGGAAAGGTAACAGGTCTGAAGGCCAGGGGGAACTTTACGGTAGACATGGAATGGAAGGACGGGAAGATCACGCATTATCGTATTACTGCTGCTACGCCCCGCAAAGTAAAGGTCAGGATCAATGGAGAATTAAAAGAGGTCACGAGCGCTGCCCTTGCAGCGCCTTCCGGTAAGCACCCGGTGTCATCCCGGTGATCAGCTTGAAGAACTTGAAAAAATTTACCGGGTTGTTATATCCGCATTCGTAGCAAAGGTTCTTGATGGATAGCGTCTCGTCCTGCAGCAGCTTGCAAGCGTGTCCGATGCGTATTTCGTTGAGGAAGCGGCTGAAGTTCTTCTGTGTCTTTGCCTTAAAGTAACGACAGAAGGCGGGTGGGGTCAGGTTGCAAATGCGCGCTACTTCCTCCAGCATGATATCATGGGTAAAATTATTCAGCAGGAACTGATAGACCTCGTTAAAGCGGTCGAGATCGAAGGGGGTGTTGGCATGTTTGTAGATCACGCCTGCCAGGGGTTGATAATCGCGGGTTTTCTGCAGGATATCCATGATCCGGAGAAAATGGGCCATCTGTTCCAGTCCCTGGCTGCCGGCGACCTTTTTTATCAGCTGGATCACTGTTGTCCGCGTCTCCCCGGTGAAACGTAAACCCCGCTGCGCCCTGTTCAGCAGGTCCCTGTCGGCTGCCAGCACATTTTCATCATCCGTCAAATTGCCGATGAATCCCGTTGGGAAATAGATACATATGGCCCGGGTCAGCAGGTCCTTTTTCCTATAGTAGACATCATCACACCGCCACAGGTGGGGCAGGCCGGCCCCTTCCAGTATCAATTCCCCTTCTGAAAAATCACCTACATAATCCCCGATGATCACTTTCCCATGTCCTTTTTCTATCCACACCAGCTCACAGAATTGATGAAAGTGCAAAGGATGGCTGAAATAGGGTCTGCTGAACCGCTTGATGAATATTTTCTTTTTGCCCACGATGTCGGCATCCATGATCAGCGAGGCCTTCATGTCATTTTTTCATTTTGAGACGATCGGCTACCAGCCGGCCTATCTCCATGCCCATGCGGTTGCTGACGATGGTGCAATAACGGAAATGTATGCCTCCGAAGAAGCGGGAGTTCATTGTTTCCAGCGCCGCGTCCCGGAAGGAGGGGAAGGACCGTTTGTCGATGCCGAATTCCAGTTCTGTCGTGTCCGTGTATGAAAAATGCTCTCCAAATACGCTGGTAAGGGCTTCGGCCGCTGCTGCCGAAATGGTGCAATGTCCGCAGGTGTATTCCGGGAATGGCGGTGTCTGCAGGTGAGGCCGCCAGTTGGGATCGAAATATTTGTTGATCACTGTTTCAGGCCGCACTGTATTGTAGATGTATTTTATATTCCAGCATTGGATAAAGGCATCGAACAGTGCAATGGCGGTTTTGGCATGAGCCGTTACCGTGGTGGCGAAATCCGCGCCTGCTTTTTTAGCCGCTATGCCCGCAACGCTCATCCAGTGGCCACCCGGTGAGAATTTTTTTGTCCCGAACATCAGGTGTCCCGAGACGTTCAGCTTAAAGGGGTTGTCGTCCCAGAAATCCGCGATAAATGCCTCTTCCTGGGTGAGGCTGTCCACCTTATTCTGGATAAGCTTTACCTCTTTATAATAATCGCTTTTTTTATCCGTCACGTTAAAAGTATAAGGGGGGGCGGGTATGAACTGATCGATGCTGTCCATTGCCACATACCGGATGGTGCTCCAATGAGGCTCCATGGCGGAGGTATAGGCAGGTGGGGTGGGGACCCAGCGTCCGGGAGAATCCTTTACCGTATATTCCGGGGCGCCTCTTGTCTGCAGGTACCTGTCCTTTTTACTCCATTGCATGATAGCAGCCGCTACCGTATCTGCATATGCAAGGGAATTCTCATATAAATCCGATGGCATCCCATGGTCCCGGGCCATTTTTTTTAAGCTGTCCGTATAGGTTCTCATGCTGCCTTCCGGGAAGGTGACGGCTTCTCCCAGCTTGCAGAACGCCAGCAGGGAGGCCAGCTCGTAATCGGTCTTTTGATCGTGGGCCGGCCTTGGGATAGCATTCAGCCCGTGCAGCTGGCCTGCCAATGACATATATTTATCCGGATAACCTGCCGCGATCACTTCGTAACCCGCAACGGCTGCATAGAGATAGTTGCGGGAAGCGACGATGGGGCCGAAATTATTTCCCATGACCACCGTATTCAGCTCGTGTACGGTGGTGGAATACAAGAGAGGGTCCTTAAATATTTTGTCATAATCGTTCGGACCATGACAGGCTGCAATGGATAAGACGACGCAACACACCAATGTCAGGTTGCGTCTCAGGCAGGCAATGGGATTTTGCATGTAGCAAAGTAAGGGAATTTGAGCTATTTTTTTCAATTAGTCCGAAATTAATCGCTGGTTAATGTCCTGGTTAATGTCCATACCTTTTCTTGCGGTATATGAAAAGAATGGTTGTTTGTCAGATGCTCATCGTACTTTTTTCCTGTACCCTGCAAGCGCAGAAAGATGATGCCATTGCCGTCTCGACCTGGGGGAATGGCGCCGGCGGCGACCGGTACCTGTTGCTGACCTTGCAGACCCCCGGCAACGTCAACCGTCTCACCCTGGAGATTGACGGCTTGTCCACACAGCAGCTGCAGCGTTCCCTGAACGTCTTTATTACTTATGATCCCATGAACCCGGGGAGCCCGGTGACCTATACGGTGAAGGGCGCTCATCCTTTTGATCTTGTATTCCCGGCCAGATATGGCGCTCATGTAAAGCTTTTGTTCAGGGGGGGAATTACAAAGAAGCCTTTATCTGTCCGTGAGGTGCATATCGGGTATGCAGCCGGTAGCGCCGTCACAGCCGCGGTCCTGGGCACAGTTACGACCTCCGGGGCGGCCGGACGGCCCTGGCTCGATGTGAAGATGCCGCTTGAACAGAGGGTAGAAAGCATTTTATCCGTGATGACCCCTGCGGACAAGATGGAATTGCTCCGCGAGGGCTGGGGTATCCCGGGTATTCCCCGTCTGGGCATCCCTGCCATGAATAAGGTGGAGGCCATCCAT
>DASZVM010000775.1:0-2477 GCA_035547295.1 Puia sp.
AACCAACAGACACGTAAGTTGATCGTAGATTGCTGTGTATACAGCCTTGTATTCTTATTCGTTTATACGGCAACGTCAAAGCTTTTCCGGCTCAACGTCTTTCAGGCGCAATTGACAAGATTTCCGTGGATAAAATATAGAGCGACATTCGTGTCATGGGCGGTGCCTGTCGCGGAACTGGCGGCAGCAGGGCTTTTGCTGGCAAAACGCACAAGAAGGACAGGCCTCTTCGTATCACTCGCTTTAATGGTGTTGTTCACATTGTACCTTGCGTTCATGCTGGGGACGGAGAAGCATTTGCCTTGTTCATGCGGAGGCGTGATATCGGCAATGAGCTGGGGGCAGCACCTCGTCTTCAATATTTTTTTCACTATCGTACCAATCATAGCATTATTTTACTCACCACCAAAAACACACATTTATGCAACGTAAGATTCTCGGCCTGGTAGTGGTTGTCCTGGCCATCTCTTTTTCAGCATTTACAAATCATGCGGAAACAGTGAAGAACAAAAAGCTTGGTAGTTGGTATTGGTTTCCAACAGACTATTTGGGCAATCCCCAGACGGTTGGTCATCTGGTCTATCAGTCCAACGATCCGTATCAATGTCTGCTCTCCGGATGGGGCTATAATTGTTCGGCGGCCTATACTTCGTATACACAGGATGTATATGGCTATCATGCCGCGGGATACCTGGTGACACAGGATTTTTATCCCAACTGATGTCTGTTTGAAAAGGACTATCTCGGATTTTGTGGCATCCCCGGGTTAAAGCTGACCACATTGGCGGGGATAGCATAGACATAACGTGGATCATTGGGTGGCAACGTATGTACCTGGCCATTCACAGTGCGGGAAAGGGTAATGGCCGTTGCCGGGTCTTTGTTCAGCCGGCGAAGGTCCGTCCAGCGAAGACCGCGATAAAGCAGCTCTTTTCTTCTTTCCGTAAGTGTTTGATTCAGGGCATCTGCAGCATCCGTGGCTGTAAACGGCGTGAATGTACCGCTGGCCCATCGTTTGACCAGGAGGCTGTTGAGGTCGGCCATGGCGTCAGCGGTATTTCCCAACCTTGCGTAGCTTTCCGCCCGGTTAAGATAGATCTCATCCGCGGCGAGACCGCAGAACGCAAAGCCATTTTCGTCATACCTGCCCGAAAAGACCCGGCCGTTGCTGAAGAAAAGTGTTTTCCGCAGATCGTCGGGCTGATAGGACGCAAACAGGGTGCTGTCCGTAAAGCTCCGTTGATTGGGACCACTGAGTGTAGCTGCAGCCCCAAAGATCACCTCCACATTGTTACGGGTAAATGTAGGATTGCTGCCAGGAGTTATCGTATTATAATCCAGCAACGCCGGCATGATCCGAAGACAGGAGTCGGCATAAAGAAGCGCAGTGCTGTAAGCCCGGGCGCTGAGATAGACCCGGCTTAAGAGACCATACACCGCTGCTTTTGAAGGACGGGTAATGGCCTTTGGGATATCCGGCAATAAAGAAACCGCTGATAAAAGATCGGAGATGATCTGGTCATAGGTTGCTTTTACATTGACCCGGGTGAATTTTTCGTCGATGTTCGCGGTTTTCCTCAATGGAAGCCCCCAGTCTGTCTGTGCACTGGCGCTATCATATGCCGGCGCAAAGATCTGGGCCAGCTGAAAATAAGCAAAGGCGCGAAAAAAAAGAGCGCTGCCATAGGCATTATTCCAGTCGGTCTGCTCCATCGCCGAAGGATGAAGGACATCCAAACCAGCCTTTGCTGCATTGGCATAAAGGATGGCCCGGTAGGGAAGATCCCAGTCATTCACCTCGTCAACTGCATAAATGTCCTTTGCCCAGATGACCGCATGCTGGTCGGTGGCAGTGTATCCCGAATAGAACGGCGTAGTGACATAATAATCGTCACAGCCGGTGAAGCCCAGGTTGGGATAGCCATAGCGGCTATACCCATTCATGACCACGTCATTATCCAGCAGGGCCTGGCAGTCCGTAATACTGGTGGGAATGGCCAGGGTCTGATCAGGCTTGGTATCCAGGAACCCTCCTTTTTGACAGGAGGGAAGGAGGGCGGTCAACAGGATCAGCAGGTATCGGCGATGTTTGCGTGGGTTCATGGTTAAGGCTTAAAAATTCACGTTTATACCGACCGAATACCTCCGTCCTTCTTTTGGTATGTTGATATAATAGGGGTCTATTCCGGACTTGTTGGCCCTCCAGAGGATGCCTGCATTGGCGACATAGCTGTAGAGACGGACATTCCCAAAAGGCAGCCAGGGATAACGATCCCTGCTCAGGTCATAGCTGAGCTGGATATCTTCCAGCCGGATATGGTCGGCCCTTTCCACCAGGACGCTGGAGTTGAGATAAAAGAAATCTCTTGCATCGCTGCCGGGATATCCAACTGACGGGACATATGTTGTATGTTCATCTCCCGGGTGCTGCCAGCGCCGGGCATAGTCTCCATTACCGACCCAGGTATTGAAAAGAC
>DASZVM010000776.1:0-1521 GCA_035547295.1 Puia sp.
AGGTGCAAATCCCGATATCTTATATGTCTTATGATAGTCGCTGTTAGGGTCCATCCAACGGCTGTGCGTCACCAGCGGCAATCCCAGCTTTTTCTGAAAACCCGCCAGACCGTCGGGGAACAGGAAGGGGTCGGCTTTATATTCCAGCAGACCGCCGGAGAGGTTCCACGGGCCCGCAGGGAGCGATGGGTTCTTCCTGGGAGCTCCACGATGCCTATCCATGCCATAATTCGACTTTTCATACCACCAGCTGTCCAGCTGCATATAACCTAATGGAATACCTTTCGCCTGGTAGTGGTCCTTCACTGCCAGCAACGTTCCGGAATATCCTTTTGCCGTATCGTAATTATAATAGTAATCGCCGCCGTTGTCCGTCCAATACCCGAAATATTTCAGCATATCGTCACAATCATTGGCGGGACGCGATCTATTATACAGCGCACGTAACGCGTTTCCCCATTCATCCCATGCCTTTTGGATCCCCTTGCCAAGGACGAGGATGGTCGAATGGGTAAAATGAGGAGGCAATACCTTCACTTCGGGGTTCAAACCGCTTCCCAAAGCGCTAATCCCTGTCGCGGTGGAATCGCTGGTCATAAGGGATACTATAAAATCGGAAGCGGGCGAAATGACACAGGCATCTGCGCTATCATTGAACAGCATCCAGGGGGTGGAAGTCTCTTCGAGGAAAAACTGCGGAAGCGGAAATATCCTGTTGTGATAACTGAAGCCATAAGGCAGTTGCGGGACTGTCGTGAACATGGGAAAAGTCGTGATCCCCTGCTGAGCGCCTTCCGGCAGGGACAGTGAAAATATGACCACCGGCCGTTGTGCATACCACCGGATGGATCCGACGTACGCATTGCCCCTCTTCCAGGTGAAAGAAATGTTCCTGAATGTCCCGGCCGCATCCTTGCCGGCGTATGTGCGCAAACCTTGTACCGGCTGCCCTATGCTGCCTCCGAAAGTCCAACCCATGTCCGCGGACGTGATGGTATAATCGCCCGAGGCGGGATCTACCTTTACATGGATGTCGTTTAATGGCTGTGCCCATGTGGATACGGTCATTCCTGTAAAGCAGATCAATAGCAATAGGGGCAGAGCAGTCTTCATGGTCTGAAATTAAGGACAAGGTACACATGACCGGAGATTTTCTACGGAAACGTTTCCGCATCACCTCCGTATAACGGTCACCCTTAAAAAATTCGCCGACATAAACGTGGTATCGCTGCTGCCGCTCTTATTTTCACGGTTGAACAGATCTTCCAGCTCACGCTGCAGGTCTGCCGCCCTGCCATTCTTTTCAGCAGCCTCGAATGCATTCATGGTCGGCGCATAATAATTCTTAAACCTGTCGACAAACCCGGAGGGTGTGCCGGCGATCTCAAAATTAAAAGTGTCCTTTACAAAGGAGATGTCCTCTTTTGCCACACCTGCCTTTGTAAACCTTTCGATCACATGGTCTTCCACCCCCCACAGCATAGGGCTGACAAACCCTTCCGGCGGCGGCGGCGTATAGGC
>DASZVM010000777.1:0-3584 GCA_035547295.1 Puia sp.
GGCCGCATATTTCTTCTGATCCTTGAGCATGAACTCTACTTGTAAGAACTGCCCGGGCGTGATCTCACCGGATGGCTTGAGCAACGACTTCCACGCTATCTTGGCAAAAGCCGTCCCGTCCGGCCAGGGATTCGTATGCCCTTCCCGGATAGCTTTAACAGCAACAGGATTGCCTGTGATCACCCGCATGGTGCCGTTGTCCCATCGTTCAGTGCTGCTGATAGCCTCCCAGTTGCCGTACCCGGACAGAAAGGCAAACCCATTCGGCTCCGGCTTTACATCCGGCCTGGGACCCGCGGCAACTGTCCATTTTGCATACTGGTCACCCGCAGACCTGACAGCCGCGCTGTCCGCCAGTTTCGGTGGCGCCAGGGATGCCAGGTATTTTCTCAATACTTTGATATCCTCATCCGAAACACGGGCGCCGCCATGAAAGGTCGTATACTGGCTCAACGGCATTTCTTTGAATACCATCTGGTTCAGCGATTCGAAAAGCTTTCCCTTCTGCTGGTCCGCGTTCAAACTGTCCCAGTGAGAGAAATTCAGCAGCGCCCTGCCTTCCTTTATATGGCCAGCCACCAGCCAGTATGCGGGCGCCGGCTTGTCGAACCAGGCCAGCTTCGTCTCGTTGGAATGACAGTCGTAACAAGCACGCTGCAAGATGGACTTTATCTCCGGCGGAGCCTGCAGATCACCCGTAACAGGAGGGTTATCCAATGAAGGCCGGATAAATTGTATCAGGATAAAACAGACCAGCAGCACAATCGCCACACGGACTATTTTCTTGTGAAAAAAAGTTTTAGCCATAAAAGGGTTTATTTTTCCAATACTTCAGGGTTGATGATCGAGGGCGGATGGCCTGCATGAGGCCCCAGACCAAGGGCCGCGATAAGATTTTCCGCCGCCAGCATAGCCAGCCCATGCTGCGCTTCCCAGGTGCCGCCCCCTATATGCGGGGTCATTAAGATGTTCGGCAATCCTAACAATCCCGGATAAACGGAAGGTTCACCTTCGAATACATCCAAACCTGCACCGGCGATCCTATGTTCCCGCAGGGCCTTTGCAAGGGCCGGCTCATCGATCAGCCCTCCCCGGGCGATGTTGAAGAGCATGGCAGAGGAACGCATAAGCGCCAGTTGCTCTTCTCCTATGATATGATAGTTCGCCGCATTCAACGGTACGGCCAGCACGACAAAGTCGGATTGCCGGAGCAGGTCCTCTTTCGTAACATAGGTTGCCTGGCATTCCTCTTCTATCGTTTGGTCAAGGGGACGTCTGTTATAATACAGCACCTTCATCCGGAAACCAACGGCCCTCCGGGCAATGGCCTGACCGATGCGGCCCATACCCAAGATGCCAAGCGTCTTACCGCAAAGGTTAGTACCGAAAAAAGTGCTGCCGACAGAGCCTTTCCAGCCCCCTGAACGTATAAAGCGATCTCCCTCCGCCAGACGGCGGGCCGTCGCGATCATCAGCCCCCATGTATAATCCGCCACCGTCTCATCCGCAGGCCCGGGTGAATTGGTAGCGATGATGCCCGCCCGGGTGATCGCCCCGATATCTAAATTGTTAAAACCCGCGGCAGAGACACAAATGGCCTTCAGACGGGTGAGCCCTTCCAGGGTGGCCGCATTGATCTTTTCCCCACCTGCCAGTATTACGCCATCCTTATCCTGTAAGGCGACGTGCAGCTGCTCAGGCGTATACCGTGCCCCCTCATTCACTTCTACATCAAAATACTCGCGGACACGTGCGATGACATCAGGAAAAACAGGTCTGGTAATGAGGATCTTCTGTAACATAACGCTTTAGCATTTCTTTAATAAACTTCCCAGGCTTGCAGCCTTCTGATATATAAAGCAACAAATTTTGCACAACCTTAAAAAATAAAATTATGAAAGCCTTAATATCTATACTCCTGCTTATTTCCGTAGTTGTATCCGGCATCACTAGTTACAACCTGTTCTACCAGTTCAATTACAATACTTCGGCTGTGCTGACCATCGCCAGCTATCTGTCCATCGTCTTTTGCATCTATGCATTGACAATAGACAGGAAGAAACCAGCAATCGCCAAATAACTTATCTCGCGGCCACATAGAGTTTGAATAAGAAGGGCGGATCCGGCAGCCGAAAGGCGCCGGATCATTTTTTTAAACCGATCCGGACATTTTTCTTAAATTGTCATCCCCTTGGAATACCGTCGCCCAAACGAAATGTTGAATATGAAACTACCTGTCTTCAAATGGTACAGAAATGTCTCCATCGCAAAGAAATTGTATTTCACCGTGGGCATTATGGCCTTGCTGATCGCAGTAGAGCTGTTCGTACTGATCTTCTCCATTCATACGCTCTCCTCCGTCCGGGCATACGTCAACGGGGAAGGGTTGTGGTCCAAAGCTCAGAAGGACGGTATCTATCAGCTGCTGAAATACACGCGCACGCACGATGAGGCCGACTACGTCAAATTCACGGAATTCCTGAAAGTAAACCTGGGTGATCATAAGACCAGGATGGAGCTGAGCAAACCCCATCCCGACATGGCCGTAGCCCGGCAGGGCTTCATCGAAGGGAAGAACCATCCCGATGACATCGACGGAATGATCAAGCTGTTACAGAGATTTCACAGCAACTATTACATCGGCCGGGCGATCACCGCCTGGTCACAGGCCGACAGCGTAATTTCCGGTTTTATCGAAATAGGCAATCAGCTGCATGCCGAGATCAGCGGCGGGAACCCTTCCCAGCGACGTATAAACGAGCTCCTGGATATGATCGATCCGTTGACCGCCAAGCTCACCCCCTTCGAGGACGAATTTTCCAATGCCCTGGGCGAAGGCTCCCGCTGGCTGGAGCACACTGTGCTGCGTGTGCTGTTCATCGTGGCGCTCACCGTGGAATGCACAGGTCTGACCCTGGCCATTACAGTGAGCCGGGGGATACAAAAAGGATTGAAAGAGATCCTGCTCTCCTCCAGGGCAGTGGCAAAAGGAGACTTCAGCCGCAAGGCAAAAATCTTCTCAAAGGATGAGATCGGCATCCTCGCAAGCGATTTCAATAAGATGGCCGCAGAGCTGGAAAGACTGGGCCGGGAGAACCAGGAGGTCAACAGCTCCCTGGAAAAGAAGGTACGTCAGCGTACCGCACAGATAGAAAGCAAGAACAAGGAATTAGAGCAGTTTGCCTATGTGGCCTCCCACGATCTGCAGGAACCCCTGCGGACCATCTCCGCCTTTGTCGAGCTGTTGCAGCAGCAGTATCAGGGGCAGTTGGATGAGAATGCGGATAAATTCCTGAATTATCTGCTGCAGGCATCGGAGAGAATGAAAATACTCATCAAAGATCTGCTGGATTATTCCCGCATCGGCCGGGAAAAAGAGCCGAGACAGGTGGATTGCAATCTTCTCGTACAGGAAGTGATGGCTGACCTGGATAAGATCATCGAGGAGACGGGGGCCAGGGTCCATGCCACTGCTTTGCCCGTGCTGCAAGCCTACCCCACAGAACTGAAGCTCCTCTTCCAGAACCTCATCAGCAACTCCATAAAATTTCGTAAAGCGGAACAGGCCCCGTCCATCGACATCG
>DASZVM010000778.1:0-11066 GCA_035547295.1 Puia sp.
CGAATTCATTGAGATTGGCGGTAGTGCCATCCGGCTGTATGGGAATATTGTTGTCGGTGATGGCTGCGGAGATCTCGATGCTGTCCGCCAGGTAGCCGCTGATCTGCAGGTTGAGATTGGAGGTCACTACGGCATCCTGGCTGTTGCCAAAAGTGATGCTTCTTCCAAAGCTGCCGTTATAGGTGATATTCCCGAAGTTGAAAAAATTATCATTTCCCATTCCCCCGGCGCCGCTGTTAAACACATAGGGATGGGCAAGGAAATGGCTTTCGATGCTGTCATAGTTGAAATGCCTGGCAGGTGCATTCAGCCTGTAAGGCAGGCTGCGATAGACAACGAGTATGCTGTCCCTGCCGGCAGGCGGATGTACCCAGGTCAACGTACCGTTGACCCAATCGACGACATAATCCGAGTCGCTGACATCCTTGGGAAAAAAGGCTCCTGGGACAAGACCGGCCGAATCGATGGGTATGTGTCCTCCTCTTACAGGTATATACTTACGATGGAGATTGGACAGACTGGCAGCAGGAGGTTTGGGAGGACGGGGGGCAGCCCTATTCCCGGGCGCCATACGGGGAGGCTTCAGTGTGTCCACGGGGTGATGAAGGCTGTCTTTCGGAAACTTCAGGGTGTCGACAGGATGATGGGTCGTATCTGCCGATGGAGGCCCTGCCGGGGGCTGCTGAGCCATCGCTTTGAAGGATACGCCGCATGAAAATAAGATGAATATAAGCAGCCTTACGATCAACAACCTGGATTTCCTTATAAAATGCTTAAAATTAGGAATTATTGTACAGCCGTTGCCACGCCCTATCCGCTTTGCCGTCAGATGCAGAGCAACCCACCCCCATCCGGAATGAAAAAAAGCCCTCTTTACCTTTTCCTTGCCGCATGCTGTCTGTTATCCGGCTGCTATCCGGTGCAGCAGCAGGCCTACTACGTCAGCCCTTTAAATGTACATTCAACTGATTATCAATATCTTATGCAGATCATCGACAGCGCCCATACAGCCGTGTACGTGCAGGCTGCCTTTCTTGACGGTGGCGCCAACCAGGAACCCTTTTTTGCCACCCTGGGGGTCAGCACGGAAATAGTAAGAAGGATCAGGAATGGGGTCAGGCATGGAGAATGGGGTCTTCGCCTGGCCAGCGGCTGGGCGAAGGGAGATCGCTAAAGGTACACGGGCTATCTGCAGCTGACAGGGGCCACGCAGGCCCGGTCATTGAACCTCGGGATGTATTACCGGCTCGCCCGGCCCAGGAACAAGGGTCCGCGAAGGTTTATACCCTGACAAACCCCTCTTTAGGATACAGCTCTTCACGCAGCTGCTTTACCCGGGCATCTTCAAGGAACTCATCAAAGGACATCAGCCTGTCGATAATCCCGCCCGGCGTCAGCTCTATCACCCTGTTGGCCACTGTCTGCAGGAAAGTATGGTCATGAGAGGTCAACAGGACGATGCCTTTGAAATTGCTCATGCTCTCGTTGAAGGATTGGATGGATTCCAGGTCCAGGTGGTTGGTGGGCTCGTCGAGGATCACCACATTGGGGTCCTGCAGCATCATCCGGCTGATCATGCAACGCACTTTCTCCCCTCCTGAAAGGACGGAGGTCTTTTTTAACACCTCATCCCCGCTGAAGAGCATCTTACCCAGGAAACCGCGAAGGAACGGTTCATCCACATCCGTGACATGAGGGGGAACGAACTGACGCAGCCAATCCATCAGGTTGATATCCTTCCCCTTGAAGAATTCGCTGTTGTCATTGGGCAGATAGGCCTTGGTGACAGTGGTACCCCACTCGAACTTGCCGCCATCGGCAGCCAGGTCCCCGTTGATGATATTGAAAAAGCTGGTGAGGGCCAGGTGATCCCTGCTGACAAAAGCGATCTTATCTCCTTTGTTGACGCTAAATGTAACGTTGGAGAATAGCGTCCTGCCGTCCTCTGCTTTTTTCGATAGCTTCTCGATATTGAGTATCTGGTTGCCGACTTCCCGTAATTGTTTAAAGATGATGCCCGGATAACGTCTGTTGGAAGGCTCGATCTCTTCGATGGTAAGCTTTTCCAGGGCCTTCTTACGCGAGGTCGCCTGTTTGGATTTGCTGGCATTGGCGGAGAAGCGGGCGATGAATTCCATCAATGCCGCGCGTTTCTCTTCCGTCTTCTTATTCTTATCCGACAGCTGGCGGGCCATCAGTTGTGAAGACTCATACCAGAAAGTATAGTTGCCCGTAAATATCTTTATCTTCTGTCTGTCTACGTCGGCCACATGGGTACAGACGGCATCGAGGAAGTGACGATCGTGGGAGACGACGATCACGATGTTCTCATAATCCGCCAGGAAATTCTCCAGCCAGTTGATGGTCTCGACGTCCAGGTCATTGGTAGGTTCGTCCAGGATAAGGATATCCGGGTTGCCAAAAAGCGCCTGTGCCAGCAATACCCTCACTTTCAGGGCGCCGGGCAGCTCTTTCATCAGACTGCCATGCAGGGACTCCTTTACACCCAGATCGCTGAGCAGGGCGGCCGCATCGCTTTCCGCGGTATACCCGCCCATTTCTCCGAACTCCCCTTCCAGCTCGCCTGCCCGGATCCCGTCCTCTTCGGTAAAATCTTCTTTGGCATAGATGGTGTCCCGTTCCTGCATGACCTCCCATAGATGCTTATGTCCCATCAGCACCGTGTGCAGGACGGTATGTTCGTCAAAGGCAAAGTGGTTCTGGTTCAGCACCGCCATGCGCTGTCCCGGAGCTATCTCGATAGAGCCCTTGGTGGGGTCTATCTCCCCGGAAAGTATCTTTAAAAATGTGGATTTCCCGGCGCCATTGGCACCGATGACCCCATAACAATTTCCCTTGCTGAATGTGAGGTTGACCTCATCAAATAGTACCCTCTTTCCAAACGAAAGGGTCACATTATTCACTCTGATCATGCGGTAAAATCAATTGAGGCGCAAAGGTACGAAAAAACCCCCGCTCCATCCTTATTTATCGGAGGTTAGACCAGCGCAGCCGTACTCTACGTTCAGGCGTGCAATATTTTGAATAGATATCTCTTTGGGACAGACAGCTTCACAGGCGCCCGTGGACGTACAGCTGCCGAACCCCTCCTTGTCCATCTGCGCTACCATGGCTTCCACCCGGGTCTTGCGCTCGGGTCCGCCCTGGGGCAATAAAGCCAGGTGGGAGACTTTTGCAGAGACAAAAAGAAGGGCCGAAGCATTCTTACAGGCAGCCACGCAAGCGCCGCAGCCGATGCAGGCGGCAGCCGCAAAAGCCGTATCCGCCTTGTCCTTCTCGATGGGAATGGAATTGGCATCGACGGCATTACCCGTATTGACGGAAATATACCCCCCGGACTGGATGATCCGGTCAAAAGAGCTCCGGTCGACCACCAGGTCCTTGATCACCGGAAAGGCATTTGCCCTCCAGGGCTCCACCACAATGGTGTCCCCGTCCTTAAAAGCCCGCATATGCAGCTGACAGGTGGTGGTACCTTCCCAGGGGCCATGGGGCCTCCCGTTGATATACATGGAGCACATGCCACAGATGCCCTCCCGGCAATCATGGTCGAAGGCGATGGGATCACGGCCTTCCCTGACCAGCCGCTCGTTGAGTACGTCGAACATCTCCAGAAAGGACATTTCCGAAGAAATATCGCTGACGGAATAGGTCTCGAAGCCGCCTTTGTCCTTCTTATTCTTTTGCCTCCAGACTTTCAGGGTGAGATTCATCGTGTAGTGTTCCATATATAAAATTGCTATGTGGCGCTTTTGTTTTTCAAATAGTTCAGATAATTCTTATACCTGATCTTCTTTTTATTTTTCGGATCAAAATTATACCAGTAGATCCAGGCCTTTTTCTGTCCTCCCGAACGCATCCGTACACTGGTCTTTTGCCGTACGAACTCCGCTGTCTTGTCTTCCGGCCCCGAAAGCCCTTCATACTTGTCCAGTATCTTCAGCACCTGGTCAGGGTCGGATAACAGGAACAGGTCCCCGATCACTTCGGCTCCTTTGCCGTCCCTTACAGCGCCGGGATAACGCCCCAGATCATATAAGGATGCCCCTATCTTACCCTGTCCCGCATACTGCAGGAGATGACTGACCTTGTTCTTTAACTTCAGGTCATAATCCCTGCGCAACGTTCCATATACAAATAAATATTCAGGCATCTTACACCTATGCTAAAAGAGCTTTCAATTTTTCAAAACTATACTGGTTTACCCAAAGCTGACAATCCTCATCGGACCTGATCTTCTTCAGATAATAGTCGAATACGTCGTACACCTGGTCGCCTGTCAGATGCTTCCTCGCATATAAAACCGCAATGAACTCAAAGAAGTTCAGGAAATCCGTGAATTTCTCTTCATTGATCTCCCGCAGCTGCTGGTCCTCCACCGTCAGCCGTCCATGCAATTGACCATACTCCAGCCACATCCGGACTTCTTTATAGTTCGAGTTTTCGTAGAACTTTTCAAACAGGGACTTCAGCCATTCAGCCTGCTTCAGCCTTGTCTGCGCCCTGTAATTGACCACGGCGACGATCACCGCCACCAGCGCTCCGACGCCGGCGGCCAGTTTGATCACCCATTCGAGGATCGCCAGTCCGATTATAGAGTTATCCATATTACAAGGTTACTTACTTATAGCTCCGCTGCGTAGGATGAACTACTTCAAACTCCAGGGGCTCCTTGTGCAGCTCCCAGCCGTCACCCTTGTATTCCCAGGCCGCTACAAAAGAAAAATGTTCATCGTCACGTTTGGCTTCCCCATCCTCTGTCTGCATTTCCTCACGGAAGTGACCGCCGCAGCTTTCTCTCCGTTGTAGCGCATCCAGGCACATCAGCTCGCCCAGCTCTATAAAGTCTGCTACCCTGCCGGCCTTGTCCAGCTCAGGGTTGAACTCATTGATCTCACCCGTCACCCGCAGGTCACGCCAGAACTCCGCCCTGAGGGCCCTGATCTCTTCAATAGCCTCTTTCAAACCCGCTTCATTACGGGCCATGCCGCACTTGTCCCACATGATCTTACCCAGCCTTTTGTGAAAGCTCTCGGGGCTCTGTGTCCCGTTGATGTGCTTCAGCCGGCTGATCCTGTCCGCCACCGCCTTTTCAGCCGTCTCAAACGCCGGATGAGAGGTAGGTATGGCCGCCGTACGGATCTCTCCCGACAAATAGTTCCCAATGGTATAAGGGATGACAAAATATCCGTCCGCCAAACCCTGCATGAGCGCCGATGCACCCAGCCTGTTGGCGCCATGATCGCTGAAGTTCGCCTCACCCAGCGCATAAAGCCCCGGCACGGTGGTCATCAGCTCATAGTCTACCCAAAGTCCGCCCATCGTATAGTGTACAGCCGGGTAGATACGCATGGGCGTCGTATAAGGATCCTCACCGGTGATCTTGTTGTACATGTCGAAGAGGTTGCCGTATTTCTCTTTCACCACTTCCACCCCATGCTTCCTGATCTCTTCGGCGGAGGGGTTTTCGATGCTATGCTTCCGGCATTCGATCTTGCCGTAACGCTCGATAGCGGAGGCGTAGTCGAGATACACGGCCTGCCTGGATGAACCCACGCCGTATCCTGCATCACATCTTTCCTTGGCTGCCCGGGAAGCGACGTCACGGGGCACCAGGTTACCAAAGGCAGGATACCTTCTTTCCAGGTAGTAATCCCGCTCTTCGTGCGGTATCTCGTTCGGCTTGCGGGGGTCGTTCTTTTGCTTGGGGACCCATATCCGGCCGTCATTACGGAGGGACTCGGACATCAGCGTAAGTTTCGACTGGTGGTCGCCCGTAACGGGTATGCAGGTGGGATGTATCTGCGTAAAACAGGGGTTGCCAAAATAGGCGCCTTTCTTATGGGCCTTCCATGCTGCCGTCACATTGCTGCCCATGGCATTGGTGGAAAGATAAAATACGTTGCCATAACCACCGCTGCCGAGCAATACGGCATGGCCGAAATGTCTTTCCAGCTCGCCGGTGATGAGGTTACGGGCGATGATCCCGCGGGCCTTGCCGTCGATGACCACCACATCCAGCACCTCGTGCCGGGTATACATCTCCACATTACCCAGCGCTACCTGTCTTTCCAGCGCCTGGTAGGCCCCGATCAGCAGCTGCTGGCCTGTCTGGCCCGCGGCATAAAAAGTACGCTGCACCTGGACACCGCCAAACGAACGGTTGCTCAGCAAGCCCCCATACTCACGGGCAAAAGGAACACCTTGCGCCACGCACTGATCGATGATATTGGCGCTGACCTCGGCCAGACGATGCACGTTGGCTTCCCGCGACCGGTAATCGCCTCCTTTTACTGTATCATAGAAAAGACGGAAAACGCTGTCGCCGTCATTCTGGTAGTTCTTGGCGGCATTGATCCCCCCCTGTGCCGCGATGCTATGCGCCCGGCGGGGAGAATCCTGGAAACAAAATGCCTTTACCTTATACCCCATTTCCCCCAGGGAAGCCGCAGCCGACGCCCCGGCCAGACCGGTGCCGATGATGATCACTTCCAGACTGCGCTTATTGGCCGGGTTCACCAGCTTGACATGTCCTTTATAATCTTCCCATTTTTTATCTACCGGGCCTGCGGGAATGTTTGAATTCAGCATGATGTATGATTTCTGTTCTTTTTGGATTAGCTTCTGATTTTTAATTGACCCATTCGAAATACATGGACAAGGGCATCATGGCAAACGCCAGCGGCACGATAATGGAAAAACCGATGCCGATGCCGTTGATGAGGTGTATATAGCGGCTGTTGGAGACACCCAGGCTCCGGAAGGCGCTTTGAAACCCATGCATCAGGTGATAGGCCAGCGATATGCATCCGATCAGGTATATGATCACGATCCAGAGATGCCCTTCAAACGTATCTCTCATCAGGCTGTACAGGTCATGCACATCGACGCCGGGGACATAGCTTACCTCCGGCATCTCCCCAAAACGGGATGGCACCCAGAAATCTTTCAGATGGATGACAAGGAACAGCAGCACGAACGTACCAAGCCAGCCCATATACCTGGAATACCATTTACTGCCTTTATTGCCCATGGGCACCTGGTAGCCGACGCTTCTTTTCTTACGGTTTTGCAGCTCCAGCACATAGGCCTGCACAATGTGGATGATAAAGCCGATGAATAACCCGATCTCCAGTACCCTCGGTACAACGGTGGACCCAAGGAAATGGGCTGCGATGTTGAACATCCGGCCATTGTCCATGGCCCAGATAGTCGCATTGACGCAAACATGTACCACCAGAAAAAGGATCAGGAATATTCCCGTGAAACCCATTACGAATTTTTTGCCTACGGAAGAAGTTAAGAATTCAGACCATTTCATAATTAAACAGATATTAGATGACGGGCTGTCCGCGCAAATTTAGCACAGGAATGCTTTTAAAAATTTTTTTGTTTTAACTTTTTTGCCCTGATCATCAGGGGCTCACGGAACCACGCCTCCTCAATTTTCCACGTCGAATTCCCCGTTGTTTAGTATATTAGCCGCCAATTTTCGACCGTCCCCGGCCGGGGGCCGGGGGGACGGTATGTGGATAAAACGCCTTTTGCGGGCGTTTCGTGTAGAAGGGAACCAAAAAACGAATGAGATAAATAATAAAAGAACATGAAGCAAGAAGACGATTTTGATGCAAACCTGGCAGGCGATGAAGGACAAAGCGAAGAGAGCAAAAGCGGTTGGTTCAGGCGCATCAAAAAAGGCATTCTGACAAGTACGGCCGAAAAAAAGGAGACTCCCGAGGGCCTTTGGACCAAATGCCCGAATTGCAACTATATATGTACAGTGACCGAATTACGGGAAAACCTCTTCGTATGCCCTAAATGCAACCACCACCACCGCATCGGCAGCACGGAGTATTTCGAGATCCTGTTCAACGAGAACCAATACGAGGTCCTTTTTGAGAATATCCGCTCCAAGGACTTCCTGCACTTCACGGACCTGAAATCCTACCAGAAGCGTCTGGAAGAGACCTGGTCCAAGACAGACATCACGGACTCCATCCGGGTAGCTGTCGGCGAGATAAAGGAGCATACCATGGTGGTAGGCTGTATGGATTTTGAATTCATCGGCGGCTCGCTGGGCAGCGTCATGGGGGAAAGGATCTCCCGGGCCGTGGACCATTGCCTCCAGCATCACCTGCCCCTGCTCATCATCTGTAAATCGGGCGGAGCCCGTATGATGGAAAGCGCCTTTTCACTGATGCAGCTGGCCAAGGTATCCGGCAAGCTATCACAATTGACGGACGCCAGGATCCCTTATATTTCCTTACTCACCGACCCCTCTTTCGGAGGTATTTCCGCATCCTTCGGCATGCTGGGCGACCTGAACATAGCCGAGCCGGGCGCTCTCATCGGGTTTGCAGGCCCCCGTGTCATCAAGGAAACCATAAAAAAAGACCTTCCGGAAGGCTTCCAGCGCAGCGAATTCCTCCTGGAACACGGTTTTCTTGATTTTATTGTCAACCGGAAAGAGCTGAAAGACCGCATCGCAACCCTGCTTACGCTATTCCAGGGCTAAGCCGATGACTATTGTATGAGCAGCGAGATAAAGAACAGATCAGCCTATCACGACTATTTCATCGAGGATAAATACGATGCGGGAATGGTATTGGCCGGAACGGAGGTCAAATCGATCCGGGAAGGGAAAGTGAATTTTGTGGACAGCTTCTGCGCCTTTCACCAGGGAGAGCTTTGGGTAAAGAATATGCACATAGCAGAATACCGCCTGGGTACGACCAACAACCATATCGCCGTCCATGACCGCAAGCTGCTGCTTACCCGGCGCGAGCTGCGGAAGCTGGAAAACAAGCTCAAGGATAAGGGTTATACCATTGTCCCTCTCCGCATATTCTTTAATGAAAAAGGCTATGCCAAGCTGGAGATAGGACTGGGCAAAGGGAAAAAGCTCTATGACAAACGGGAGACTATCAAACAAAGAGATACGCAGAAAGAGATAAAACGATATCTCAACAGACCCTAGCCCCTCATTCCCAAACCTGGAATTTCGCCTTTCATAAGCGTTATATTATCTTCGCCCGGACATTATAAAGAAGGATGCAAAGACTCTTAACTATATTTTTCCTGGTAGCCGCACATCGCCTGTGCGCCCAGACCGCCACCGGCTCCTGGTTTGGCCGTGCCGACGTGGAATTGGCCGGACTGCACAACAACTACCTGACCGAGCTGATCATTAAACAAAAAGGCACAAAAGTAGAGGGTATATTCGGCTACTATTTCCGTGACAAGTACCAAAGCTTCTTTGTCCACGGCCGCTATAACCCGAAAACGAGGCAGGTCATCATCCCGAATATTCCCATCATCTATTTCAATTCCAACTCCACGGTCAACAGCATCGACTGTAATACGAATTTCGTAGGTATCATCATCAGCAGCCGGGTTCAAAGCACGCTGAAAGGCGCTTTTTACCACGATGAAAGATACAAGTATATGTGCCCGGACCTGAAGGTCACCTATACATTGGACCGGGACGACAAACAGCATGACAGCTTGCAGCAAATGACCGTATCCAACGGCAAAATGTGGAAACCGCAGGCTGACGATTACGTGGTGGACGCGGCAAAGACCAATAAAACGCCCCCACAGACTCCCCCTGTCCGGCCGGTTGACACACCCACTGCAAAGACGGAAACACCCGTCAAAACAGAGGATACAGCTGCTGTTAAACCACCGGATACAGCAATGGCCGTGCAGCAGCCCGTTCAACACATCGACACTGTCCTGGCGGGGAATATGTCCCGGCCGGAGGTCACCCCTGCCCCTCCCCCGCCGCCTCCGCAGCGATTGGACGCCGAAAAGATCGCTGAATCCTTCTCCAAAAGAAAAGAGGTCGTTGCAAAAACGCTGGACGTGGAATCCGATTCCGTAAGGATCAGCTTTTATGATAATGGTGAGGTAGACGGGGACAGCATCTCCGTGTTCGTCAACAAAAATATAGTACTCTCTCACCAGGAGCTGGCTTCCAGGGCCCTGACCATGTACCTGCACCTGGATAGCACCATGGACGTGAATGAGGTGAGCATGTTCGCCGAGAACCTCGGTAAATATCCCCCCAATACAGCCCTCATGGTGGTGACGGACGGCAAGAATCGCTATGAGGTATTCATGAGCAGCAGTCTGACGGAGAATGCCACCATACGGATACGACGTAAAAAGGGGCCTTGATAGCCTCGCTGCTCTATAAGTCCAGCTCCGTTTGCGGAGATTCCTTTGCTTCCTCCTTATGCCCCCACTCGACTTCCACGCTCTTGCTGAAGTCGAAGAGCTTCGTGCCTACCGTCTTCCATCCTGTCACTTCCACAAAGTCGGCGATCTTGATCTTCTGGGTCCTTGCCTGCGCCCCTCTGCCCGATTTGATCACAGCGATAGGCTGAGGATGCAGCGTGACGGCCTCCAGCCTGTTGCCCTCTCCTTCCTTGATAAAAAGGAATTTATTACGCAGGGTGGTTGTTTCGATCTTGAATCGTTTGACATTGAACTGCAGCTTTTCATTATCCAGGTAGATGGCGGTAATGATCCTCTCCGGATCGAATTTGCGGATCTCGACGATCTTTTCTGCGTCAAACCGCTGGGTAAGCTCCGTATCGGTGATCTCGTAGCTCCCGTCGGAATAAATGACCAGCAGCTTTTCATCCGTGTCAAAGCTGCCGAGGTACTCTCCTTTCTCCTCTGTGTTCAGACGCCCAAAAGTCGCGTCAAACCACAGCTTGCGGCCGCTGAGCGTGGATTTACCGGCCTCCTTGAACTTGACGGTACGGATGGGATATTTCGTCACCTGGTTGCCCAGGCTGCTGCGGTTCTTTACCTCCAGGGTCTCAAAATAAAAATCGAATTCCTTGGTACGCGCTGAACTGTTGGGGCTGAGAACGACCCGGACAACCTCGGCTTCACCATTGGCATTGGCGGAGAAATAATGGACCCGGCTCTTGGGATCCTCTTTTGCAAGATCGTATTCCCGGTCACGGGTGACGCCCGTAACGTTGAACCGTTTCGCATAGCTGATGCCGGATTTGCCGTCCACATAGATCATA
>DASZVM010000779.1:0-2760 GCA_035547295.1 Puia sp.
ATGATACCAGGTGATGCTACCAGTCTTACCGGGAAGGACCGTATCGCCTTCTCCCTGATGAAGACGCCAGTCTTCCAGGCTTACCTCCACAGCCGTAGCCTGCGGGCTGCTCACCTCTACCCTTATGACGGGATGGTTGGCGTCAACCCAAACCCGAAGGGTCGATCCTCCTTCCTTTACCAGGATCTCGCTTTCATGAAGCCGCAGCATCTGCCGGAAAGCGGCACCGTTCGCCAGGGACGAAGGGGTCAGCGACACCCGTATGGCGCCCAGCTTCATAAGGACCCCGCCTGTCTTCATCCAGTTATCCCACTCAGGCCGGGTTTCCGCCCCCCAGGCATCCGTCTTGCCGATGTAAAAGATCAGGTCGCCATTCTTCTCCACCCATACATTGAGCCCGATGTCCCCGTTGCCGGTGGGCATGGACGCAGAAGAGTCGGGACCGGGCTCGTCCCATATCACATTACAGGAATCCAGCTGTCCATCGATGTTCTGTGCGCCGGCCTTCATGGCCAGCACCGTACTCAGCAGCAGCAATAGTTTTTTGCAAGCGATCATGGTTCTTATTTATTTCACGGTGTAATGCCGGGTGGCTATTTTATATTTTGTGGTAAAAGCGATGTCCAGCTCCCCTCTTGCATCAAGGGTAAACCAGATGGTCTTTGAAGCGCCCGGCCCAAGCTCGAAGTGGTGCGCTTCATCCTGCCGGCTGCCATTGACATACATGGTCACCTGCCCTGCATCTGTCAGACTGCCTTTATTGGTCACGACGACGGGTACGGCTTTTTTGCCTCCGATGGACTGTTGTTCAACGGCGCCCGGTGAAAGGCTGAAGTCGGCCTTGTAATCACCCGTATACTCCAGCATGGTATCCACACCTTCGGAAGGCTCGGGGTAACCCACGCTGTGCTTGATCCTGTCGCCCGCCTTAAAGGAAGGGCTCTTGCCTCCTACCATTATTTTGAATGAACCGGGCTCGACAACACGATCCATGTTTTCATTCAGCAACGAAAGCTGATAAGGAGTAAGCATAAAAGCAACTTCCCGGGACTGCCCGGGCTCCAGGGTCAGCCGCTGAAAATCCTTCAGCTCCATAACCCTTGTCTTTACGCTGGCATACATATCGGTGACATACAGCTGTGCCACTTCATCTCCTTTCACCCGGCCCGTATTGGTCACGGTGGCCCGGACGCTGACACTCCCATCGGGCTGCTGGACGGCAGATAAATTGGAATATCCAAAACTGGTATAGCTCAGCCCATAGCCAAAGGGATACAGAGGATGAAAAGACATGTCCACATAATCGTATCTGCGGCCGGACGTTTTGAAATTATAGTACAACGGCAGTTGGGCCGCGCTGCGGGGAAAGGTCATAGGCAGTCTGCCGGCGGGGTTATACGCACCGAAAAGCACGTCGGCCGTTGCCGGTCCCCCCTCCTGACCCGGCAGCCAGTTCACAAGAATGGCGCTGCAATGCACGGCGGCATAGGACAGGTCATAAGGACGGCCCGCCTGCAATACCAGGATCACCGGTTTTCCTGTAGCGCATATTGCTTCCAGCAACCGCTGCTGCCGGCCGGGCAGTATCAATGACGCATAATCGTTGTTCTCCCCCGACGTACGTCTCACCCCCTGGCTGGCTTCGCTGGTAGAGCAATCCCCCAATACAAGGACGGCCACATCCGCACGCATGGCCGCCGTTACAGCAGCCTGTATGCCGGCGCTATCCTCCGAAAAAAAATCACATCCTTTCTCATAAAGCACCCTGGCTCTCCCGGGGGCAGCAGCCTTTATCCCGGACAGGACGGAGATCAACTGACCGGCCTGCAGCTTGGGTGTATAATCGCCGGGCTGCAGATCGTCCGCGCCGGGACCGATGACGGCAATAGACTTGCCGTCGGACAAAGGCAGAAGATGATCCTTATTCTCCAGCAGGACGATGGACTCGCGGGCGGCCTGTCTGGCCATCGCCCTGTGTTCCGGGCTATTCCACCCGGGATATATTTTGTGCCAGTCCAACGGCCTGGAAGGGTTGTGCTCGAACAGCCCGTTGCGGAACATGGTAGCCAGCAATGTACGACAGGTGTAATTGAGGTCCTCCATGTTGATGCCACCGTTCTTTGCCGCGGCAATGACAGCAGGATTATTATAGGTGTCCCCGCAATTGGTGGCAATCCCCGCGGCCAGCGCTTCGTTGGCAGCCTCCACCTCATCCCTGGCCGTATAGTGCTTCCGGCTGGTGAGATTGCCCAGGGCGCCGCAATCGCTGACGATAAAACCATCAAAGCCCCATTCTTCCCGGAGGATGCCTTTTAGCAGCTCCTTACTTTTGGCGATAGGCACGCCAAGAAAATCGGAATATGCCATCATGATGGACTGGCAATGATATTTCTCGATGACATCCCGGAATGGTACCAGGTGTATCTCACGTATCTCCCGCTCTGACAGCCCCATGTCATGAGAGTCCCTGCCCCCCATCACAGCCCCATGCACGGCAAAATGCTTGGGGGTTACGAGGAGACCTTTGGATTGAAAGCCTTTGATCCAGGCCCCGCCTATTTCTGAAACAAGGACAGGGTCTTCTCCATAGGTCTCTTCACAACGTCCCCAGCGGGGGTCCTGCGCTACATCCAGCACAGGTGACCAGGCTTGCAATGTGCCCGCGCTAACCGTCTCATCCCCGATGGTCATCGCTACTTTCTCCACCAGGGCCTTATCCCAGGTAGCGCCCAGCGCAATGGACTGTGGGAAAATAGTAGC
>DASZVM010000780.1:0-3837 GCA_035547295.1 Puia sp.
ATATTACCGACCATGGAAGGCCTTAACCAAGGAGATTGGGGATGAATTGAGGGAAATGGCGTCTGAAATAGATTGTTGAGAAATTTTGAACTAAATTCAACCGCTGAAGAAAAATGAATATGAAAAAAACAAGCATCAGCATCCTGTTTATACTGCTTATTTTCCTCCCGGCCATGGGACAGCAAAAGCCGAATGTGATCTACATTTACGCCGATGACCTGGGTTATGGCGATCTGAGCTGTTATGGAGCCGCCAAACTGCATACGCCTAACATCGATCAATTGGCTAAACGTGGCATACGGTTTACCAATGCGCATTCAACCTCTGCTACCTGTACCCCGTCACGATACGCGCTTATGACAGGACAGTATCCCTGGAAAAAGAAGGGAACAGGGATCTTACCGGGTGATGCCGCATTGATCATACCCATGGATAAAATTACCCTTCCCAGACTGTTCAGGCAGGCAGGATATGCCACCGGGATCGTCGGAAAATGGCATTTGGGATTGGGTGACAAAGTGGAGAAAGACTGGAATGGCGAGATAAGACCCGGTCCCAACGAAGTGGGGTTTGATTATTCTTTTATCTTTCCGGCTACTGCCGACAGGGTACCCACCGTCTTTTTAGAGGATCACCGGGTTATAGCGTTGGATACAACCGACCCCATTGCTGTGAATTATGAGCACAAGGTCGGGAGTGATCCCACAGGTAAAGAGCATCCGGAGCTATTAAAAATGAGATCTTCACCCGGTCAGGGACATGATAACACGATCATAAACGGCATTGGCCGGATTGGTTTTATGAGCGGGGGGCACCAGGCACGTTGGGTAGATGAAGAGCTATCCCTTACATTCCTTTCCAAGGCAACGCAATTTATAGAAGATCATCAACGCCGGCCTTTTTTCCTATACTTTGCCCTGACGGAGCCCCATGTACCCCGCATGCCTGCTACCCAATTCAAGGGTAAAAGCGGCCTGGGTTATCGTGGCGATGCTATTTTACAATTGGACTGGACGGTAGGACAGATCATGAAGAAGCTTCGCTCTGAGGGAATGGAAAAGAACACAATTATAATCTTCACCAGTGATAATGGCCCTGTGCTGGACGACGGGTATCAGGATAGAGCGGTCACTATGCTGAATGGACATACGCCTGCGGGTGCATTACGAGGCGGTAAATACAGCTCATTGGAAGGTGGTACCCGTATCCCTTTTATTTTTTCCTGGACGGGACAAGTCAGCCCCAGGGTTTCGGATGCCCTGGTTTGTCAAATGGACCTGCTGGCCTCTTTTGCTCATTTATTAAAACAAACCATACCGGCGGATCAGGCAACAGACAGTGAAAATATGCTGACCGCATTTTTAGGTAAAAATGAGAAGGGCAGGGCTGTACTTGTAGAACAGGGCCTTCAGGCGCCTACGGCTATTATCAAGGACGGATGGAAATATATCCAGCCTCATCCGGGTGCGGCTGTCATGGATCTTGTGAACATAGAGTCAGGGAATTCCCCGGAGCCGCAGCTGTATGATCTGCGAAAAGATATTGGCGAAAAGCACAATATTGCCGGTCAGTTCCCTGATAAGGTAAAAGAGCTGGATGCTTTGTTAAATAACTCGAAGAGTGGGGTGGAGAAATGACTGAAGCAACGATTTTCCTGAACTTTTTTGCCGCACTTGTCCTGTAACGTACAGAAAGGTATCTCATAAAGAGTTACCGGCTATTTTTGCAAAATGGATCAGGAAACTTAGTACGATAACCATGAGGTCTACCAATATCCCTCCCACAAAAACGGGTATCGAGATCCTGGTAGGCTGGGCTGAAAGCATTACAACTTCGGTGATAGCAAATGCGGCCATGCAGGGGATCCATAATCCTATATAGTTGCCATTGATTACGATTGCCAGTACTGTCAAAGGGGAGATTATGCATCCCTGGATAAAGAATGCCGACCCGACCCAGGCGAAAAGATTTGGCTGCTGGCCTTTGGAAAATTCCATGAACTTTCTGAAAATCCCCGGGCTATTTACCTGAGAATATACCAATTGTTCCATATTGATTAATTTTACACCACAAAGGAACAAATGAATTCACGGGTCATTTATGACCTATGTCATATATGGAAGAAATAACAGAGTATGAATTGTTAATGAGCGCAGGCGCCGCCATCCGCAGCTATGAGAAGGGGGCGATCATCGTGAAAGAAGGGGGGATCGCAAAGTTTTATTTTCATGTCGTTGCCGGAGAAGTAAAAATGGTTAACACCGGTGACAACGGGCAGGAGTTTATTCAGGGGATCTTTAAATCAGGTGAAAGCTTTGCCGAGCCACCCCTGTTCCTGAGATCAAAATATCCCGCCTCGGCTATTGCGATAACGGATTGCGAGCTGCTTGTGCTGGAAAAAAGCAAGCTGCTGACCTTGCTTTCGGGCGATTCCGGGATGCAGATGACCGTCATAAAAACATTATGTAAAAGACTTTACTTCAAAGCCATGATGGCCAGGGAGATCAGTCTTTATGACGCCGGTCACCGCATCCTCACGCTGATAGATTTCCTCAAAGAGCGTGAAGGCCGCCCCGGTGAACTGTATGAAGTCACATTGACAAGACAGCAGATCGCCAATCTCACCGGCCTGAGGGTAGAGACCGTGATAAGAGCCGTTGGTTTGCTTACAAAAACGGAGCTCACCCAAAAAGGGAGACGGCTTTACAGGTGAGCACGCCGTCCGCCAGGCAGGATGCCTCCTAATCGGGATATACCGGATTGACCACGACCGAAAACTTATACTTATCTCCCCTGTAATAGGATCGTTCTATCTCCACCACCTGGTCCGCCTTGCACAGGAGCACGCTGTCGAGAATAAACACGGGGATAGAGGAGGGGGTATCGAAGTTATTATCCTGTGTGTCCTTCGAAAAAATATCTGTGCTCAAGGTCTGCTTGATATCGGTGATCTTCAGGTGGTAGGCGCTTTCATAGATCTTGAAATAGGATATCTCCGTGGAAAGACGATCGATCCTGGGGCAAAGGTTCAGGGCGATGTATTTGATCTCATCCTTCATCAGGTCTTCATCGGCATACCGGAGCTGGTGGACCTTCAGCACCGGCCCTTCAATAATGTAATGTTTTCCGCTGATCTCCGATGAAACCCCGTCTTTCAGGATCGTTTTCTCCAGGATGATATTCCTGGGAGTATACCCTTCCGCCTTGAGGTAATCATGAAACCCCCGGCGGGTGGCATCTATCGAACCCAGGGTGCGCAGCAGATGGTGCTCAGACGTACGGTTGAGCACGAAAGTCCCTTTGCCTTTTATACGTCTTGCCCAGCCCTTTGACTCGATCTCCAGTAAGATCTTCCTTGCTGTGGTATTGCTGATCTTATGTTTCCTGATCAGTTCGTTCTCGGAGGGTATTTTATCGCCGGGAAGCAATTCTCCGGATTTGATCTTTTCAATAATGGCATCGCTCAAATCGATGAATTTGGACCTCATTCAACAAATTTATCTATTATTTTTTGGAAAAATGTTTTTTTAGTTTAAGTTTGAGGACGTTTACTTAGTGCGTTAAGCCATATGATTAGTAGCCATACTTCTAAAATTATACTGCTGTTGCTGTTCATAGCCACCGGCCTAAGCTTTCTGGACAGGCAGGTGCTGTCGATGACCATCATCAAGATACAATCTGAATTCGGATTTTCCAACGTACAATACGGGTTTGTCAATACGGCTTTTCTTATCAGCTATGCCCTGATGTTCACCATTGGGGGCCGGCTGATAGACCGCATGGGCAGCAAAAAAGGGATGGGGCTCGCCGTGCTTATCTGGTCAATAGCCAATGCCC
>DASZVM010000781.1:0-6687 GCA_035547295.1 Puia sp.
TTTATTTTCGGCCATGCAAGATCAAGATACTTCCGGATGGGAGACACGGTTTATCAATTATCACACGACACATACGGATACGAAGGATGGCTCGCACGACCTGGGGCATTTCCAGCGGGTGTGGAAGGCTGCCCAATATATCGACAAAGAGGAAGGAGGTGTTGCCGACCCCCTGATATTGCTGACAGCGGCCTATTTCCACGACCTAGTGACCCTGCCCAAGAATTCTCCTGAACGAAGCGCGTCGTCCCGGCTGAGCGCGGAGAAGACGGGAGCATTGCTAAAGAATGTCTTTACGGATTTTCCTGTGGACAAGATAGAAGGCGTACGGCATGCCATTCATGCGCATAGTTTCTCTGCGGGGGTAGCGCCCCTTACCATCGAGGCAAGGATCCTGCAGGATGCGGACAGGATGGAGGCGCTGGGGGCCATCGGACTGGCACGGGTGTTCTATACGGCGGGACAGCTGAGCCAGCGGCTTTTTGATGCTGAGGATCCACTGGCCAGGGAGCGGACACCGGACGACCTTCAGTATTCCCTGGATCATTTCCAGGTGAAGCTGTTCAAACTGCCGGCCCTTATGAATACGGTTACGGGCAGGAGACTGGCGGAGGAGAAGGCGGAATACCTGCGGCAATTCCTCCTGACGATAGAGGGGGAGATCAGGGGGCGGTGGTGAGACTGGCGAAGATGTCGGCTATCCGGGTGTTCATCCCCTTTGATGTGTCGATACCCTGCACCAGCACCTGGCGGGCGAACGTCAATATTTCTTCGTTATGGTCCTCCTTTTTGCCTGTACGGCTGTTGATATGGGTAAACCTTGACCAGAGGATGGACTTCAGGACCTGCCTGTCCTTGTCATACATCAGCATTTCCACATCCAGGTAGTTATCCCCATAGCCAATGAGCGAGGATTCGATGCAGACGACCTCGTTGTAGGTAGCGGCACGGATATATTGTATCTCATGGCGGCTGACGACAAATCCCAGTCCCCTCGATGCCCAATCTTTCAGGTCGATGCCGTAGTTCTCCCTGATATGATCTTCCCTGGCGTTGAGAAAATAGTCCAGATACCTGCTGTTGTTGAGATGGGCAAGGGGATCGCAGTCGTTGAACCGGATGGTGTAAAATGTCCTGGGCTTTGTGACCATAAAATCGTATTTTTAGCAATATAACCCCTGGAGTATAGTCCATCCTATCCTTTCTTTCTAAAAAAATTTTTATGCAGATCGGCGAATTATCCAAAAAATCGGGTTTTAGCAGGGATACTATCCGGTTTTATGAGAAGATCGGGCTTATCAAACTTGAAGAAGACGACTGGAGGAACAGGTATCAGTCCAAGGATTATTCCGAAGGGGTGCTCAGAAGGCTGATGGCAATCCGGAAAATGAAGGAGTATGGATTTACCCTGAATGAGACGAAGGGTTTGTTCATTCTTTTTGAAGAGGGGGTATTGGAGCCTGTCAGGGGGAAGCGTTATGTAGAACGGAAGATCCAGCGCATAGATCAGCAGATCAATGAATTGATGACGATGAAGGCAAAACTGCAGGAGGTGGTGGACGCTCCTTCCTGCACGGACTGTCCCATCGGGCAGGTGCTATATTCAATGAGCTGTTAAACAGTACATTATCAATGGCTATGATGGGAAAGAAAATTTAATGATAGCGGCAGTCAACTTTCCGTCAAATTCTCTCGTATTCCTTTAAGATAGTAAATCCATATCCTGAAAGGCCGGCATTCTTTTACCTTTATTGGCAGCCTGATGAAATTTTTGTTACCCATTATCTGTTTACTGGTGTCATATGATCTGCTTGCCCAGCAATCTTGCCCGCTGAATAACGATTTCTCGCTGGGGAACCTTACGCATTGGCATGCATATACGGGGAATAATGCAGGGGGCAACCCGGCTTCGACCATCAAGAACTATGATACTACCCAGGGAGCGCCCGGGGGGACTATCGGGGTCAGCGCTATTTCCGAATATAATTTAAGTTCCACGACGGGTATCCGGGTGATCACCAGCAACAGTACCGATTATCTGGGTGGATTCCCTACCATTCCTACCATCAACGGCTATAAATACAGCAGCTCGGTGCTGCTGGGTTCGACGGCTATCACCCGCAGCAATTCCAGCGGCGTGCAGGGCGGATATGTGCGGGGCATCAGCTATGCCATCTCGGTGCCTACCAGTACTGTCGTTCAACCATATACCATGACCTATGCCTATGCGATGGTGCTGGAGAACGGTACGCATAACTCGAACCAGCAGCCGTTGTTCTCGGCCACGTTGACCGCAAATGGCAGCATCGTTCAATGCGCTTCGCCAAAATATTTTCTTCCTACCAAGGATAATGCGGATCCCCGGGGTACGGGCGCCACATTGGATACGGCCCTTGCGGTGGCGCAGGGGATCTATCTGAGCGCGCATCCTTCTCCCAATGCAAATCCGAACTCCAATAACCCGAATGCCGAGCACCTGATGGATGTCTGGGCAAAGGGCTGGACGGAAGTGACCTTTGATCTTTCGCCTTACAGGGGGCAGACGGTGACGCTGACGTTTGAGGCGGATAACTGTGTGCCGGGAGGGCATTTCGGGTATGCATATGTAGCGTTGCGCAAGGACTGTGACGGGCTTACCATCAGCGGTCCCGTGGAGGCGTGTATCAACAGCGTGCTGACCTATTCCATACCGGGCCTGACGGGCGCCTCGTATCAATGGACGGTACCCGCCGGCTGGAGCATTCAGTCGGGAGCTGACAGCAATATCCTCAAAGTGCTGGTTGGGCCTAATGTAGGTAAGATCACGGCGATGGAAAGCAACAGCTGCGCCACGCTGAGGGACACGCTGGATGTCATTACCAGGCAACCGACCATTGCGGGGTATGTCTCGGGCAATAACGAGGTCTGTGCGGGTACGAACAGCAGTCCGCTGGACCTTAACGATTACCGGGGCAACATATTGGGCTGGCAAACTTCGCCTGACGGGGTCACCTGGAGCCCGCTGTCTGTGACGGCGCCTTCCTACACGGCGCAAAATCTCCAGCAGACCACCAATTACAGGGTACTGGTGCAAAACGGCGAAAGCTGCAATATCGATACGAGCTCGTCCGCTGTAGTCCTCGTCGACCCTCAAAGCGTGGGGGGAAGCCTCAACCCGGCGAATATGGTATTTTGCATGGGACAGAATAAGGACGCCCTTTTGACCTTACAGGGCTATACGGGTAAGGTGCTTAACTGGCAGTCTTCTCCGGATGGTGTCAGCTGGACGGATTTTTCGCCCGTGAACAATAGCCCAACCTATAATGTGATAGGCATTACAGCCTCCACCAGGTTCCGGACCATTGTAAAAAGCGGTGTCTGTCCGCAGGATATCAGCACCTCATCCTTTGTAAATCTGCTGACTGCGCGGTTCCCCATTGCAGCCTCGACCCCCGCGGACGCGCGTATCTGTTATGGCGATTCGATTTTCCTCGATTCCCATATTACGCTGGGTACGACCTATACCTGGAATACCATTGCGAACCTGGAAGATCCGGGTGATGGGATTGTCAGTCCTCTTCCGTACAGTATCCATGCAAAGGCCAAACCTCCGGTCACTACGGACTATGTACTAAGCATCATGAACTCGGGTTGTCCCAACGCATTAAAGGATACTTTCCATATCAACGTACATCAAAAAATCGTCGTGGATGCGGGGCATGATACGGCGGTGGTGTTCAACCAACCGTTGCAGCTGAATGCAAGCTCCAATGATTCGACGGCCGGCAATTGGAGCTGGACGCCTGCCACGGGCCTGGATAATACATTCGTATCGAACCCGGTGGCTACATTAGGGCCCAGCATCGATTCCATCCGGTATGTCGCGAGTGCGGCGACGGAGGAAGGGTGTCATGGCGAAGCCAGCGTATTGGTAAAGGTGTTCAAGACGCTGCCGGATATCTTTGTACCGAATGCCTTTACACCGGGGAGCACCGCCAACAGCGTATTCCGACCGATACCGGTGGGGATCGCGGAGTTCCAATACTTCAGGGTGTATAACCGTTATGGTCAGCTGGTATATAGTACGAAGATCGCCAGCAATGGATGGAATGGGCGTGTAAATGGAACGCTGCAGGAGCCGGGAACCTTTGTGTGGGTGGCGCAAGGGATCTCCTACCAGGGCAAGACCATCACCCGTAAGGGCACGGTGGTGCTTGTGCGTTAAGCTGCGTCCTGACCGGGGATATCGGGGCCGCCGGCTGTTATATAGCTTTTTAACCTCGATGGGTCATTGATCCGGATGTCCTTACCGGAAGTGGAGATGATCTTTTCGTTTGTCAGCTCGGTAAAGAATTTAAACACTGTCTCATAGGTGGTGCCTGCATAGGAAGCGATGTCCTGGCGGGTGATGGTCAGGGGCAGCCCGGCTATTTCCAGCAGGGCGTCCGCGATCCTTCCTTTTACTTCCATGTGGACCATATTGCGCATCCTTTTCTCCGTCCGCTGCAACTCGGCGGCATAGAAGTGCATGAGCTGGTATGTCAGCGAAGGGTTGGCTTTCAGGCTGCTTTCCAAAAAATCATTGGGGATATAACAAAGCTGGCTGTCTTCCAGCGTGGTGGCTGTGACGGGGTACAGGCCGCCGCCCAGGCCCCGGTGACCAAGGACGTCGCCCGGTGCGGCAAAGCGGAGGATGAGGTCCTTCTGTCCCAGCCATTGCATATGTACCTTGACATACCCGGAGTACAGGAAAAAGATGCCTGTGACCTTTTCTCCTTCATGAAAGATAGGTCTGCCTTTTTTTACCGACCGGGTCGTCTTCTTCAATGCAATGACCTCCTTCCATTCCGGCATGCAATGCCGGCATAAAAAGCAGGTGGTGAGATCGCATGGCAGGTGTTGCATAATGCAATGATAGGCAATCTGTAGCGGAAATTTGAAACATTGTTTATTTAACATTATTTGTCCGATATGAAACAGATTTATTCTTTTAAATATTGTTTGTGCAATATCTTTGCAAAATGAACAAAAAAGACAGGATCATTCGTAAAGGCCCGGTGAACAAGCGTGTATTCTATCTCTGTATCCAAGTGATCATCAATGCAATAATAATTGGGGTAGTAGCCAAGGGGCTCGTATACCTCATCGACTTTATTACCAATCTGTCTTTTTACGGCAAAGTGTCTTTCGAGCCGGCTTCTCCTGCATATAACCATCTGGGTCTGTTTGTGTTAGCTGTACCTATCATCGGAGCTGTCCTCGTGGGGCTCATGGCCCGGTTTGGCTCGAAGGCCATCGGGGGGCATGGTATTCCGGAGGCGATGGAAAAGATCATCCTGGAAGACAGCCGGATACCGCCGGCATTGACTTTTTTAAAGCCTTTATCGGCGGCTATTTCCATTGGAACGGGTGGTCCTTTTGGTGCGGAAGGACCTATCATTGCTACGGGCGGCGCTTTTGGGTCGCTGACAGGGCAATGGATGCATATCTCTTCGGGGGAGCGTAAGATCGTACTGGCAGCGGGCGCCTGTGCGGGTATGGCCGCCATATTCGGCAGTCCCTTGGCGGCGGTGATGCTGGCCATCGAGCTGCTGTTGTTCGAGTTCTCACCCCGGAGCATTATTCCTGTGGCGCTGGCCTGTGTCACGGGCGCGGGCATGCATATCCTATTATTTGGCTCGACGCCTGTTTTTTCCATGCCGGATATACCTGCGCCCAAGGACAGCGCGCTGGCGGCTTATGTGGTGCTGGGTTTGATAGTGGGTGTGGTAGCCGCGGGGGTGTCGAGATCCATTTATGCCATCGAGGACCTTTTCGAGAAGCTGCCGATACATTGGATGTGGTGGCCTGCCATCGGGGCGATCGCTATCGGCGTGATAGGCTATTTTGCTCCTCATACAATGGGGGTAGGCTATGACAATATAACTTATTTGCTGGGTGGTTCCTGGTCATGGCGGATATTATTCTCTCTCTGTGTGCTGAAATATATTTCCTGGGCGATCTCTTTGGGCAGCGGCACTTCGGGTGGGACGCTGGCGCCCTTGTTCACCATCGGCGGAGGATTGGGTGCATTGCTGGGTATTGCCGCACAACATTTCTTTCCGGCTCTCGGCATCGACCCTGCGACGGCGGCTTTGGCGGGTATGGCTGCCATGTTCTCCGGAGCTTCCCGGGCTGTACTTACCTCGGTGATATTTGCGCTGGAAACCACGGGGCAGCCCCATGGACTGCTGCCTGTGCTGGGAGCATCGGTGGCCGCCTATTTCCTTTCATTTTTCCTTCTGAGAGGCGGGAGCATCATGACGGAGAAGATCAAACGAAGAGGAGTGGCCACGCCGGATGCTTATGAGCCGGATGTCCTGCAGGGCGTGCAGGTAAAACAGCTGGTTACGTCTGCGCCGGTGATCGAGGGGCCTTTTGTCTATGGATCGGATGACGTGGGGATGGCTGCCGAAATGATGGGCAAATATGGAGTAGATCAGCTGCAGGTGCATGACGGGAAGGACCCCGGCAAGGTGCTTGGGATCATTACGGCCGCATCTATCCTTGCGTATTACAGTAAGCAAAAGGAGAAGGAGCATATCTATGATTCTCCGGGAAGGACAAGACGGATCATGGTACAAGGACGGAAACTATTATTTTTTAATAAATAAAACCATTTTTATGAATCAGGAACATCCAATGGAAGGTCTTTTTGGCGGAACTTTA
>DASZVM010000782.1:0-1855 GCA_035547295.1 Puia sp.
CCCAGTCCGTGTTTCAGACCATCGTAGGGTTTGGGGGAGCGCTGACAGATGCATCGGCAGAGACCTTTGCCAGGCTTCCAAAGGCGCAACAGGAAGAGCTGCTCAAGGCCTATTATGATCCGAACGCCGGTATCGGGTATACATTGGCAAGGACCAATATCCAGAGCTGTGATTTTTCCAGCGGCAGCTACTCGTATGTAAAGGACAATGACACCGCACTTGCCAGCTTTAGCATAGCGCATGATGAACAATACAGGATCCCCCTGATCAAACAGGCCATTGCAGCCGCAGGAGGCAACCTCCCCCTGTTTGTCTCTCCCTGGAGCCCACCGGCCTGGATGAAAGACAACGGCAAGGTCACCGGCGGCGGAAAGCTAAAGCCGGAATACGATCATGCCTGGGCGAACTTCTATATAAAATTTATCAGGGCTTATGAGGCAGCAGGCATCCCCATTTGGGGCCTGACAGTACAGAATGAGCCGATGGCCCGTCAGAAATGGGAATCCTGTATCTACACCGCGGAAGAAGAACGGGACTTTATAAAGAATTACCTCGGCCCGGTACTGGTTTCGTCCGGCATGAGCGATAAAAAGCTGATCGCATGGGATCATAACCGCGACCTGCTGTACCAGCGGGCCAGCACCATCCTGGAAGATCCCGGGGCCGCCAGATATGTATGGGGCATCGGCTATCACTGGTATGAGACCTGGACAGGCGGGCCTATGCAGTTTGAGAATATGCGGCTGGTGACAAAGGCATTTCCAAATGCCAACCTCATGTTCACGGAGGGTTGTGTGGAAAAATTCAACCTGGACAGCGTAAAGAGCTGGTCGCTGGGTGAAAAATACGGGTATTCCATGGTAAATGATTTCAACAGCGGATGCGTAGGCTGGACGGATTGGAATATCCTGCTGGACGAAAAAGGGGGACCTAATCACGTGGGTAATTTTTGTTTTGCCCCTGTACATGCCGATACCCGTACAGGACAGCTGATATTTACCAATGCTTATTATTATATCGGGCATTTTTCAAAATTCGTCCGGCCCGGCGCCAAACGGATCGCCGCCAGCACCAACAGGGCGCAGCTGCAAACCGCAGCCTTTCTCAACAAGGACGGCAGCATCGCCGTGGTCGTATTGAATACCACCGGTGAGAAACTGTCTTACCGCCTTATCCTGAAAGGAAAAGAAGCCGCTACGGAAAGCTTGCCTCACTCTATTTCAACACTTGTCATACAATGATCATGCGGACATCGATTATAACGCTATTGCTATGCGGCCTGGCACACGTACAGGCGCAGATAAAAGTAACCACCTGGCTGACGGATCCGGGAAAGCAAATATTCTTTTCTCCCCAAAGCTCCGCAACCCCCAAAGCAGACAACGACATTTCCGTCAAGGTAACCCCTTCCCGCGTCTTTCAATCCATCGATGGCTATGGATGGGCGCTTACAGGCGGCAGCGCGCAGCACATCATCCATATGAGCGCACCTGCCCGCGCAGCATTGCTTAAAGACCTCATTTCCACAGGCGGCAGCCACATCGGCGGCAGCTATCTGCGTATCAGCATCGGCGCGTCCGACCTGAATGACCATGTCTTTTCCTATGACGACATGCCGTCGGGACAAACGGATACCGCTTTGGCCCACTTTGACCTGGGCCCCGACAAAAAGGATGTCATCCCCGTGTTGAAGGAGATATTGGCCATCAATCCCGCCATCAAAATATTAGGCTCACCCTGGAGCGCACCCGCCTGGATGAAGACGAACAACGATACGCGGGGAGGAAGTCTGAAGCCGGAGTATTACGGCGCGTATGCCCGTTATTTTGTAAAATATATCAGGGCCATGGCAGGC